>JAYVDU010000266.1:0-35197 GCA_043749245.1 Bacteroidota bacterium
CAACGTTTAAAATAAAAACAATCTTATCAATTTAAGTAGTATTGTTGCTGCAGGTAGTTGCCATGCTTTAAGTTAACCAAGCGCCTAACTGATTTAGCAAACTCTATAAAGGGTGAAATTAAAAAAGCCTCAGAGAAATTCTCTGAGGCTTTTTCAAAAGTAGCGGGAGAGTGAAACACCTCTCACCTTAGTGTTTTTAGTTAAGTAATTAACTATCAATGAAATAAGCGCAAAATTTTAATGAACTTTTTTAGGCTGTATTATCCTGTTTATGCCGTTTTTGTATCAAATTTTGTATCAAAAACGACTGGGTTATTACTTGATTTTACTAGCCTTATACTCTTTTTTTATTAGTCCTAATTATATCTTTTTTTGGGTCTGTGAAATCTAGTAACCTTTCGTTTGCTATGTTTAACTTCTCCAAAGTCTGTAAATATTTTTCTTTATGATTGATAATAGCTTCCTCGTGTATTATCTCTATTCCTCTTTTTTTGTGATACTCTTTATTAGTGTAATTAATTTCACTATTTGGAAAAAATTGTACAATATTAACTCCTAAGGCTTCGCAAATTTTCTCTAATGTTTCAACTTTTAATGTTTTGTTTTCCATAGAATAGTAAAAATTGCCTCTACTTATGTTCAGTTTTTTGAACAGTCCAGAAACACCCAATTCATTGGATTTTACTACACTTATTAATTTATCATAGTCCATATATAAATACATTGTTAATAATAACAATGTCCTATATTTTGAACATTGTATTATTTTTAATACATTCGTAGTGTAAAAGTATCAATTATTAACCAAAATGTCAAAAAAAATGAACAAAACTAATGAACAATTTGCCAATAAAAGCCAAAATGTGCTTTTAACTGCTTACAATGCCACTCCAAAAGGCGAGTGTAATATCAGATTAATAGAAATTGCTGATAAATGCGAAGTCGAGGTGCGAACAGTAAGACGATGGATTAAAGAGGGTAGAACTCCTAAAAAATGGATGTTTTTAATTATGGCAAATATTATGGGCAACATTAAGCCTAATGATTTAAAATTAGCCATAACGCAATTATTTCCCGAAAGCAATTATTAGAAATTAATCAAAAAAATCCTACCCCCTAAAATTCAAATGAATCAATCAACAGAAAAAAACTTACAAATTGATATACTTCCAATCAAAGAAGAAAATCAAATCTTAAAAGTACACTTGTATATAGATGGCATTTGTTATACGATGCACACAATAGAGCCGACCGTTTTGCGAATGTTAGCCGATGGTATTGTGAAACAAGTACAAGGACATAGGCACAATGAAAAATTTGAATTAGAGCCATTCGACTACCCAACTGGCGTAGATAGTGCAGGAGTAAAATACACCTCCGAAGTATATGTAATGAAATTAAAATACTAAGCTATAACCAATGATAAAAACAGTATTGCTACTTCATTTTTTAATGGGTGCAATTTTGCCATTTATATCAGAACGCACCAACAATGCTGTAATTAAACTAAAGCACAATATTGATTGGCTAAATAATGGTTTTGTGCAACATCAGGAGTATAGTATTTCAAAAAACAATGTATTGCTATGGTTAATAATATTAGTAGGCTATATCTGCCTATATGCCTTTGTAATTTATAGCTCCATACATATTTTATCCGCTAATTATTAATTAAAATTTTAAATCAATTTATGAGAGTAATCATAGTGAATTTTTTCGCCTTCAACAGGCTACAAACACAACTGTTTTCAAAAAATGAATCCTTTGAGCAAATACACAACGCTCTCAATAACATTTGTGAAACCTATTGTTTAAGTAGTGTAATGATTGCTAGTGATGTGCATTTTGAAGCATTAAGCAGTATTCAAAAATTCAAAAAATAATATGTCTGTATCAAAAAAATACGTTTTTGAATTTGAGCAAAGCCCCTCCAAAAAAGGGACTTGCCCTAAGTGTCAAAAACAAAGCTGTTTTAGATATTACAAAATTATTCCTCGTGAGTATGGTATTTGCGACCACAAAAATAAATGCGAACATCACAACGACCCTAACAAAGCCACGTTAGAAGTCAAAAAAGAATTACACAAATTATTAGATAACTCTATTATTTTAAACGAAAAAAAAGTTGAGAATAAAAAAACATTATACCCAACCGTTGAGCAATTAAAAGTTTTAGAAAATCTAAATTCTAACTTTCACGAGTTTTGTTTAAACACATTAGAACTCTCCAAAGAACATTTACAAAAATGGAATGTAGGTACTGATAACAATGGAAACACTGCCTTTGTGTTTCAAACGTTATCAGGTAAACACATCAACATTAAATTTATGAATTACAGTATTACGCCCGATGGCAAAGACTGTAAGCGTGATAAAAAAGTAAATTTTTCTTTAGTAGCAAAAGATAAAACAAAAGAGTGTTACGAATTATGTTTGTTTGGCGAACATCTTTTAACTGATAAAATTATATGTCTTGTAGAAAGCGAAAAAACAGCCGTTATAAGCAGTTTCTTTTATCCGCAATACGATTGGTTAGCTACTGGCGGAAGCAATGGTTTAACCGTTAAGAAAGTGCAATTACTGAAAGGTAAGCAAGTATATTACTTAGGAGATAATGACAAGGCAGGAAAAGAAAACAGTACTTTAAAAAAGTTGGAAATTTACAATATCAAATTTCAAAAAATACATTTTGAAATTGCAAAGGATGGCGAAGATTTAGCCGATATAATCATTAGAGGCGAACAGCCTACCATTAAACCAACAGAAGAAAAACAACAATTTATTTTTTATACACCGATATACGAATATGATAAAGACAAAGAAGAACGAAGTATAAAAGATGTAAAAATAAATTATACCACATGGACTGATTTATTATATTCAATGGGTTACAGGCGATTTGATTTAGGCATTAAAGGATTTATTTTTGTGAAAATAGAAAATCAAATTTTAAAAGAAATAGCCATTACACAAATACAGGATGAGTTTATACGCTATTTAAAAAACTTAGTATTAGAGGGGATTCAAGATGAATACAAGGAAGATTTAAAAAAATGTATCATTGAAAAATTTTATAAAAACATTGCTAATTATTTTAACGATAAACGATTAGCCTTATTAACTCACGAAGAACTATTTGTTTTTAATAAAGATTCCGCAACGGAATCTTTTATCTATTACAAAAACGGCTATGTAAAAGTAACGGCTAAAAACTGGGAATTATTAAGCTATCACACTTTGAAAGGTTGCATTTGGAAAAACCAAATTATAGATAGAACTTTTAGAAAAAAAGACTATCAAGAAGCCGAATCTGTATTTAGCCAGTTTATGTTTAAAATTAGTGGCGATATGGAGCGTTTTAAAGCTCTTTGTTCTATTGTTGGATATAATCTACACATCTTCTTTGAAACGAAACTAAAAGCAACCGTATTTACAGATAGTTCCCTATCCGAAGAAGCAGAGGGACGAACAGGAAAAACCCTATTAGCCAAAAGTTTTGGGTATATCAGAACCTATGTGGAGATTTCGGGTAAAAATTTTGATACACACGATAAATACAGGTATTCAAAATGTGATTTAGATACGCAGATAGTACATAACAATGATGTGAAAAAACATTTTGATTTTGAAACATTATACAATGATATTACTGAGGGTATAGAGGTTGATAAAAAGAATTTGCAACCATTTCCAAAGCAAGTAAAATATATTTTGTCGAGTAACAAAACGATTAAAATGGATGGAGCAAGCTCACGAGATAGAAGCATTGAATTTGAGTTAGCAGAACATTACAACGATAAATTTCAGCCACGTGATGAGTTCGGACATTGGTTCTTTACGGATTGGAACACAGAAGAATGGAACAAGTTTGATAATTTTATGATGTACTGTATTAATCACTACTTACAAAACGGATTAATACAACCTAGTGAAATTAATTTGCGTAAGCGAAAACTAATAGACCAAACTTGCGCTGAATTTATAGAGTACATCAACAGCAAAGACATAAAGGAAAATACAAAGTATAACCGTGATGAATGGCACAAAGAATTTTTAGAACAATATCCAGACCTTAAAGATGATAAGTACAGAAAGCAACTAAAAACATTCACAACCTATTTAAAAATATTTTCCGCCAGTAGTGATATATTTGAAAAGTTATTACAAGGTTTAGATTTAACACGAAGCAATAATACAAACTATATATCTTTTAGATTAAAGTAACCCAAAGCCTAAAAGAATAATGAACCGCTATATAAAGCGGTTTTTTTATGCACAAGAATTATTTTATACCTCTCCCCTTTATTTTATTTTTTGTAACGACTTTACCGACTAAAGAAGATAAAAGATAGTAATAGTAAGGAAACAAGCTAGTCGGTTGAAACAAAACCGTACCGACTGGCTACCGACTGTACCGACTGGATAGTTTTTTGTTCAGTCGGTAGAAAATAGAGCCAGTCGGTAGAAAAAAAGTGATTTTTTAGGTTACCGACTGCTTAAAACCATTGATACGATTGAATTATTTTAAATCAGTCGGTTCAGTCGGTAGAAAAAGCCGTTTTATTGGTAGCCATAGAATTATTTATAAATAATCGGTAAGATTTTCACGTGTGCGATTAATCCAATTCTTTTTTATCATACATTTGTTTTGATATTAAATAAAAATACGTTGCAAAACGTTCAACTGTCATAGGAATCTGGTAAATTTTATGTGGACAGGAGAATGGATTGAGCAACACGTCGCGGGCGTGTTAATCTTTCTATTTTTCAATTCCACAGGGCTACCAGAGCCTCTATGAGTTGAGAGTAGTAGATAACACGCCCCCTTTTTTTAGGGGGTTTAAATGCCAATATATGAAAAAGAATTTAGCCCCCTTAAACACAAACAATGAATTGAAATCAGTTCTTCTCATTGATAATAATGATATTGACAATTTTGTAAATAGTAAAATATTAGAGAACTATGGCGTAACTACTATTATGTCTTGCAGGAGTGTAAAATCAGCGTTAAATCATCTTAAAGAAACAGATATTAAATACCAACTTATTTTAGTAGACCTTTATTTGCCGATAATAGACGGATTTGAGTTTATAGATAAATATCGAGAATTAGATTTACATAAAAAACACGGTGAAATCTGTTTACTTTCCGCTTCTCTTAACCCTTTACATAAACAAAAATCCATAGAAAAAAACATTAAATTCATTGAGAAACCTTTGACAATTGAAAGAATGCTTGCCTAATTATTTTTTTCGACCAGTAAAAAAACCAAGTAAAAATACCTAGTTAAGCAAGTAATTATACCTAGTTAAAAATGTTAATTTATCATTATTTCTTACAGCTATAAAATAATAACGTTTTAAAATCGAAATAACGGTAAAACCAATTGTTTTTTTTTATACTATTGTTAACTTAAAGCTTTAAACTACGAAACAGACATACACATTAACAACATATAATATTAAATAAACATAACGTTTGTTTGTATTCGGCATATTTAAAACTCCTCATTTTATAATACAGTTAACCGATGAAACAGCAGACGCCCAAAGGGCGTGGCTTTTTTATTCGGTTGACGGGGCTGAGGAGTTCCTAAATATGGGTAATTGAGTTCACGCCCGATTTATTAGCTGTCCGCATAGGGTTGAAAACGCATACCACAATTAAATTATATATTTACATAAATTAAATTAAAACAATGAAAATTAAATTACTATTATTCTTAATGTTACTAGCATCATTTTTAAGTAATGCTCAAACAAATGATAAACTCAAAATAGTTAATTCTGTTTGCAAACAATCTGAATTGATATTTGAGGGTAAAGTTGTATCCGTAGGAAAATCTTTTAGAGCAAGTAACCAAGTTATCTATACACCTTATTCGGTTGCTATCTCTAATATCATTTTCGGAAATAACACCACATCTACAATTCAAATATTATTAGAAGGAGGGCAAGTTGAAGAAAATGGAATGGGATATGGAACTAGCGCATCTCACGGATTAAATATTTCGGTTGGAGTAAACTCGATTATATTTTGTTCAAAATCAGAAATTAACGACGTTTCTAATTCTTTTATGTTAGCGGAACAAGTTTGTTTTTCAGCTAAAAACGAAATATTAATAACAAATTATTTATCTGAGCAATATAAAGACATTAACGACCTCTTAAAAGATTTATCAACTGTTTTAAAAAAAGATATTCCTCAAAAAAAAAGCGCATTTGTAAATGAAATCAAAATAAATAATGCTATTCAGTATGCAATTGATTTTAACAATTACAATACTTTAATTTCAAAAAAACAAGAGCAGTATTTATTAAATCAAAACTCTAATAATCTAAATAAAACATTATCACAAGATGTAACATTACAAACTGTAAATTCTGTTATTACAGGTACTACAACTAAATATTTAGAGTTTGACGTAAACATTAAATCAAGTAATTCAGCCTCTTACCTTGACAATATGCCAGTTTGGTTAACCTATAACACGGCGGTGTTTGGTACAAATGTAGTTGCTGGTGGAATGGTAACTATAACAAATGGAGCATCCTTTAATAACACTCAATATTTACCTGCTAACAATTATAAATCAGACCAAACTGTAAATACATTTGCATTTTCTGTTGGCACGGATTATAATTTATCAAATCCTACAAGAGTAAATATTACTCCCACTTATAAATTATTAGCACACGTAAAAATGCAAATTACCTATTGTGGTAATGCAACGGCAAATCTTTCTAACGCATCAACCGCTTTGAATGCAGCATTTTACACAACAACATCAACTGCAAGTTCTTCCTCATTTCAGTCATATACAAGTTTATTATATAATGGGACTGCTTCAAGTTCTCTGGCTTGTCCAATTAATGTTTTTGATTTCAATACTCCTATAAATGGTGGTAAAGGGGAAATTCTTACTATACAAGGTGTGAGTTTTGGTACAACAAGAGGTAACGGTCAAGTTAAATTCAGAGATGCGAATAAAGCATTTTTTCCATTTATTCAAAAATTAGATGCTATTGATTATATCAGTTGGACAGATACGTTAATCAAAATAAAATTACCGTCGTTAATTCAAAATACTAATACTGGAGAAACACCTGGTTCTGGTCCATTTATTGTAAAAAATAATACTGGCGATTCTGCTGCTGCTTATTATAATTCAAGTTTTCAAGAATTTGTAGTTCATTATAGTGAATACCAAGAGTATCATACTCCTACTTTGAATAAATATAAAGTAAATCTTAAAAATGCAAATAGTTTAGGTGGATATACAATTAGATTAGATACAAGTATTTCAAATTATCCTAATAGAAAAGCTTGTGTTATTAAGGCAATAAAAGATTGGAGGTGTATAGCTGCTGCTAATATAGTTTTAGGTAGTGATACCAGTCTTTATACAGTTGCAAATGATGGTGTAACTACAATGTTTTTCACTCCTACATTACCTGTTGGAGTTGTTGCAAACACGTCATCACAAGTTGAATTTTGTACAGTAGGCTCTGTTAATTATGCAATGAAAGATTTTGATATTAAAATTTCAAGGCAATTTAATTACCTATTTGATACTGCTGCAACAACTACGTTACCCGCAGGAATGTTTGATTTTTACGAAGTTGTAGTACACGAAATTGGTCATGGTCTTGCATTAAAACACGTAATAGATACAACACAGATTATGTATAGAACGACTAAGCAGTCAAATACATTAAATATCTCAGGAGCAAATAGAAGAAGATTACAGCCTTATTCTGGAGATGCCGATGGTGTATTATACTCTGTAACTTCAAGTCCAACTAACTTAACCGGGCAATGTACTAATTTTACAAGTATGCAAACTTCAAATACCTCTTGTAGCCAAGTCGGAATTAATGAAACGATAAAAAATAAATATAATTTTTCTGCTTATCCTAATCCCGTAACAACAGAAAAATTAAATTTGAAATTTGACGCCTCTACTAATTCAAAAATAAAAATAATGCTATACGATGCTTATGGTAGATTATTATATGCAGCTCCAACAGAAAGTAAAGTTTCTGAGCATAACGAATTTAGTTTAGATATGAGTAATTTTTCATCAGGATTATACTTAATTAATTTAACAATTGACGGATATAATTTTACTCAAAAAGTAATTAAGTATTAGTTTACTTTTGAAACCAAACAACCAAATAATTATTAAGCTACTAGGACTGCTAATTTTCATTAGCAGTCCTTTTTTACTTAAAGCTTCACATATAGTTGGAGGTAAAATAACTTACCGTTTCTTAGGTTCTAATCAGTACGAAATTAAATTAACAGTTTATCGGGATTGTGCTGATATTGTAGATTTCGATAATCCTGCACCAATAACCATTTTTGATAATACAACAAATGCAATAATTTCTAATAACCAATTAGGTTTATATCATAGAGATACAATACACCCAAATAATCCTGACCCCTGTTTTATACCTCCAGCAGGTATTTGCGTTGAAGAGGGATATTATTTAGATACCGTTTTTTTACCTACAAATTCAAATGGTTATACAGCTACATATCAAAGGTGCTGTCATAACAGCTCAATATTAAATATCATTACTCCGAGTTTTAACGGCACAACAATAACAACAAATATTCCACCACAAATAAATAATTCAGCAATTTTTTTAAATTTTCCTCCTATTTATGTATGTGTAAATGATACATTTAACTATTCTTTTGCATCAACAGATATTGACGGAGATAGTTTAGTTTATCAAATGTGTACACCGTTGTCAGGTATTACAACATTTAGCGGACAACCTAACCCTGCATACCCCCCACCATACTCCCCAATTAATTGGTCAAGTGGTTTTTCTGCTACAAACCCTATAACAACAAGTAGTGGAGTAAATTTTAACTCTAATACGGGGGCAATAAGTTTCATTCCTACTATTCAGGGACAATATGCAGTTGGTATTTGTGCATTGGAATATCGTAATGGAATCCTATTGAATACAAACCGCCTAGAGGTTCAATTTAATGTTGTCCCTTGTTATTTAGTTTCCAGTATTCCAACCGCCACAAATTTATGTGAAGGCTTAGACATTCATTTTCAAAATGGAAGTACAAACGCTACATCTTATCATTGGAATTTTGGGGACACGTCAACACTTTCTGACACGTCTAATATATCAACGCCAACATATTCGTATTCGACTTATGGCACTTATACAGTTTCTTTAGTTGCTATTAATACAAGTTATGGCTCTTGTAAAGACACAACAATTAAAGTAATAAATGTAAATCCTTTATTAGCACCTACTATTCAACCTAATTATTTGGTATGTTACAAAAACAACAACGTTAATTTAAACATTAATGGTTTCTACGATAACTCTGCTTTGTTCAATTGGAGTTTAGGTAACAATGCAACTCCTAATAATCCAATAATAAATAACCCAAGCGTTCATTTTGATACAATCACACAAAATATTTCCGTTATAGTTTCTCAATTTGGGTGTTCTGATACTTTAAATAGTGTAGTAGATTTTATAAATCCAATTCCTGCTATACCTACAACTACACTTAATTGTAATGGTTCAAATTTGACATTCCATAATCAAAGTAGCAATTCAACTAATGTATTTTGGGATTTTGGTGTTACTACATTAACAACTGATACATCAAGCCAAAATAATCCTAATTACATTTACCCTATGTATGGTATTTATACTATTACTTTAATCGCATATAATGGCAGTTGTTCTGATACTGCTACGACACAAATAAGCGTTAATGATACCCTTATTTTAAATCCAATTAACGTTGTTGAAACCCAGTGTTTAAAAAACAACTCATTTAATTTTTTTGCAAATGGAAGCTACAATACAAGTGCCTCCTTTTATTGGCAATTTTATGGTTCATCAAATACAACAACTTTAACAATTGAAAACCCTACTAACGTAACATATACTTTAACTGGCAATCATTTAATAAATTTGATGGTATCAGAAAATGGCTGTTCCGTATTTAGACAGCAAGTAATAAAGATTTTGTCCAGTCCTATTGCAAATTTTGTAGCTTCTGATACAACAGGATGCCAATCATTAAAAGTAAATTTTTCAAATCAATCAATCTCTGCAATTCCTTTTATATCAAATTGGAATATTGAAAATAATAATTTTAATACATTAAATAACACACATATATTTTATAATAGCGGATTATATTCGATTTACCTTATAGTAAAAGACACTAACAACTGCACTGACACATTAAAGAAAATAAATTATATAAATGTTTATCCAAAGCCTACGGCTTTGGCAAACGTTAATCCGATAACAACTGATGTTTTAAATCCTACAATTAATTTTAACGATATTACATTAAATACACATACTACTAATTTTAATTTTGGAGATAACACCACATCAAATCAAATTTTAAATTCACATACTTACGAAAATATAGGTACATATAATTATCAATTAATCGTTATTAATAATTTTGGTTGTAGAGATACTACGAGCGACGTTATAACTATTGAGTCTATAAATGCACTGTATGTTCCAAATTCATTTACTCCAAATAATGATGGTTTAAATGATGTTTTTAAACCAATAGTGCCGTATTATAAAAATGCAACGATGCAAATATTTGACCGTTGGGGAGTTGTAATTTACACTACAAACGATATTCAAAACGGTTGGAACGGAACATATAAAAACACTCATGCTACAAACGATGTTTACATCTATAAAATTGAAGTTGAATATTTAGGCGGTACAACTAAGAACGTAATAGGAAATGTTACTTTAATACGATAGCATCAACAAATGAAAACAATACTATTTTCAATATTCATATTTATTTTTTTTAGTAAAATAACTTCTCAAAATAAATTTCCATTTAGCAAGAACAATAAATTCTT
This sequence comes from Bacteroidota bacterium, assembly GCA_043749245.1. GTDB lineage: Bacteria > Bacteroidota > Bacteroidia > B-17B0 > Aurantibacillaceae > UBA4416. The sequence continues at coordinate 10,902 of JAYVDU010000266.1, forward strand.
TTACGTTGATACAGCGATGAAAAAAGTATCAAATAAAACGTATGATTTTGTATTTCCATTTCAAGGCGGTTACGCAGTAGCAAAGCAAAATAATAAGTATGGTATAATTGATGGCAATGAAAAAACAATTATATCATTTCAATATGATACGATTGAATTTAATTACTACCCTCCATTTTATTGTACTAAAAACAAACAAATGCTTTGTTTAGACATTAATGAAAAACCAATAAGATTTGAAGCAACGTGTAGTCAGTCATCTTCAACTAATGCGTTCTTCACGTACAAAAAAAATAATAAAATTGGGATATTAAAATACAATCAACCGTATATTATCCCTGATAGTTTGCCTAATATTTATGATGATTTTTATGAATATTTTTGTGGCGTTGCAATTGTACGGATTGATAAAAAGTGGGGTACAATTAATTTAAACAATCAAATCATTACGCCTATTACACTAGATAGTATTCAAATTATTTTAAGTCTATCCGATTTTGATAAATATAAACTCATAAAATATTATTCAAAAAACAAAGTTGGTTTTATAAACACAAGCGGTGTAATGGTTACAAAGCCAAAGTATAAGGATTCATATTTTAATTTAATGCAGTTTACACTTGTTCGTACATCAAAAAATAAATTAGTTTATATTGATAGCAAGGGCAAAGAATACTATAAGTAACATATAAAAATCCTAAAAAAAGAGCCACACAATTGTATGGCTCTTTTTTTTGTGTCAAATTAATTTCATTTTTTTTAAACCAATTCAACATTTTTAATTGATTGTGTTGTTTCCATAATTTCTCCAAAAGTAGCGAGTTTATTTAAGTTGATAGAATGAGTTTTGATTATAAACTGTATGGATTCCAAACCGTTTCTAAATTCAGGAAGTGTAATTTGACTATCATCAATAAATCCTTTGTATCGTCTAAATACAGAACTAATCAAATCATCAACCTTATTTTCATTCATTTTTAAAAACCTACAAATTGCTTTTAAGCAATCTTCATTAAAAACTTTCGCATCATTTGCAGAATGAATACAGCTAATTAAAATTGAATAAACATGATTCAAATTTGTTGTTCTATGAGATGCAACAAATTCATTAAAACTAATCTCATTAAGGCTATGCGCCATTAACTGTGTGTAGTTAAGATTTTCTAAAATAATAATTTCTGCCATTGTATTTTTCATAATAATAATTTTAGTTGGTTTATATAAAAATAAAATAAAAAAAGCAGAATAAAAAAAATCTAAGACTAATTTTCTTAAAAATCCATTTCAATTTGATTCGGATTATATACAAACATCGTATCAAAAAACTTCACTTGCGATGGTGAAAACTTGCGTTGTTTCTCAACGTACATAGGGATTTTATCCTTTATTTTTTCTATCCACACATTGAATGTGTCTAAACAAATGTTATACCTCAAAGCCAATTCAGACTTATAACGGAAATGTAAATTTTGATTTGTCTTGCTCATAAAAAAATTGCTTTCTCAAAGGTACATCGTACCAATTTAAAATAAAAGTCATTTTGTCCCTATATGTCGGAAAGCCCCGATTAATTGGGGCTAAGTCGGAAGTGATGTTTTTGCACGATACACCTTTGTACCGTACAAAAAACAATACTATGACATTTGAAAATATTGCATCATTAGGATTAGGGTTAGTAGCCATCAATATTAAAACGCCCTTAGATAGTTTACATACTACTATACCGATTGAAAGTTTATTTACTTCTCAAGACCTACATGAAATTTCTATTTCATTAATCAAGCTCGTATTAGCTTGTGTAATTCCTTACGGTATCAACAAACTATTTCGTAACAAAAAAACACCTACAAAATAGTAATGGCAAACATTGGTAAAATAGTAGGGATAACAACGCTTATAGGCTTGGCACTTGGTGGAGCATATAAAGGCTATTCGTTTTACAACAAAGTAAAACAAGCAACTGGCAACGTTAATTTTTCTATTTCATTTTTACGAGTGCATGGTTTATTTGGTAATAAAGGCATCGAGCAATTATTAAATCCTGTTATCCGCATCCTATTTAATTTGAACGTAAAAAACTTTTCGGGCTTTGATATAGATGTGAAAAATATTCGTGTGCGTGTAGAAGCCCAAACAGCAGGTAACAGCACATGGAATATGATAGGCGCTACAACTGTTTATATGAACTTGGCAGTTAAAGACGGCACAGAAAAAAATCAAGAACTCTATTTTGATTTTAAAGGCTATGCAACAATAACCTCGCTGACAAATAAAAAGAATCGCCACCGTATTGTAATGACTTATGAATACAAAGGGCAATCCTTAGACTATACAAGCGATGTAGATATAGTTACGCCAATAAATACTTACTGGCAAAAAATTAAAAGCGGTGTTAATTCATTAAAAGGTATTTCATCATTCGGCAACCTACAAACAGCATTATAATGGCTTGGGAAAGTTTATATACAGAAAAAGAAATATCACTGGGGCATTTAGGAATAACTGCAACACACGTTAGGCGAATTAAATCGGGAGCAGAGTATGAAAAATATTTTGTTCAAGCGAACATTCCCGATGAACTCATTAACGATGAAGCAACGGTACACGATACACTTGCCTTTGTAAGCGTATTAGTAAACAAAACATTGAATGATACTGTAAAGATTGCACAAGTTTTAAAACGCCCTACCATAGAAGCAACGAGTAAAAGCATATTTGATTTTTTCTATCAACATTATCAATACCAATTAGACGAATACGGCAAAGAACAAGTAAGGCGACCATCACGAGCGTGGGCAGATAGAAAAACAGGGATTGACTGTGATTGCTTTTCTGCAAGCGTTTCATCAGTACTCACCAATTTAGGCATAGCACACTATTTAAAAATCATAGCCATAAAAGACCGTCCGAATTTTCAGCACATCTATGTTGTTGTGCCAAAAATGAAAGACTTAGATATTAATTCACGAGCGAATTATTGGGTAATAGACCCAGTTCTAAATCACTTCAATGAAGAAGCTCCAAAAATAACCCAAACAAAACACTTAAAAATGAACGGAATCCCTTTATATCAATTAAACGGCATTGATGATGTCGCAGGACTAGGCAACGAGTTTGAAGGCGTAGAAAACGAATTAAACGGTTTAAACGATGAATCAGTAGGGCGTGTATTTCATAAACGATTACACCAACACGTTAAAAATACTCGTTGTCATTGCCAACGTTACCCACAAAAATATGCACAGTTATACAAACCTGCTGTTTTAGTAAAACAATTACAAAAATTAGAAGGTGCTTTAGAAAGCGGTAACGAAGCGCATTTAGACGGTGTGTTAGAAGAATTGTCGAACACAGAACACGAGGCAGTACATCCGCATTTGCAAGGCGTTTATGATGCCTTACACGGACACGATGATTATTTATATGGTCAACTATACGGCGAGCTTGACGATAAGATGTTAGGAGCTGTATTAGGTTTAGGGCGTAGAGGTCGTTCAGCAAAAAAAATGCACGGTGCTAAAAAAAGTAAACGAGGTTTTTTTACAAAAATTAAAAACGCTCGTAAAGGCTTTAAAAATGGCAAGTTCAAAGGAAAGCTAAAAGGAGCATTTAAAAAAGTAGGTCGTTTGATTAAGAAAACCAACCCTTTAGCAATGGCAGTAAGAGCAGGTTTTTTAATGGCGATGCGAACCAATTTTGTGAAAATGGGAGAAAAAGCCTACTGGGGTTTTAAAACCAAAGAATTTGCTTTAAGCAAAGGCATAAACATAGATTATTACAATACCTGTTTGAAGTTAAAAGACAAGTTGCTAAAAGTATATGTCGATAGATTAGGAGGTAACGAAAGTGCCATTAAAAAAGCCGTAATGAATGGCAGAGCCGCTAAAAAAGTAGCGAAGATGTTAAAAGCAAAAGGGATGAACGGGACAACCGAAGAATTATTTGGCTTGGGTGGTTTAGGTTCAGCCGCCGCCGCAGGGGCATCTATTACAGCGGCTATGGCAGTATTAGCACCTATTATTAAACTAATGAAAGGTTTATTTAAAGGCAAAAAATCAGGCTTAGAGAAAAACGAAAACGGTACAGAAAGCGAAGCAGGAAGCGACAACCCAGCAGATGCAATGAGTGAAACAGAAAGTGAAGCACGACAACCATCTAACACAACTGTTGATAATGACGGTAGTGTGGAATCAGCTGACAAAGCAAACGATGAGCCACCCTCAGACGATGAGGACGGATTTAAAAAAAAAGTAACTACTAACGGTAGTGGAGGTACTGCAAATACAAGAAAAGATAGCACAGATGCAGAAGATACAAATACAAGTGCTAAATACAAAACCGAAGATACAGCAGATGAAAAAAATACTCCTAAAGCAGAAACAAAGAGTAATACAGGACTTATCATAGGTATTGGAGCAGTTGGATTGATAGCATTAGGCTTATTAGCAAAATCAAATAAGACTTCTACAAATGGTTTAGATGGCGTAGATGGTTTAGACGGTTTCAGTTCTAAACGTGAATCAAAAACACTACGAACCAAACTCGCTAAACAAGGTATTCTAATGCCACACGGTTACGAAGTAAAAAAACGAAAAACAAAAAAATTTAAAACATTAAAAATTTAAGGCTATGAATTTTCACACCATGCAAAAAGGCTTACAACGATTGAAACGTAACAACATCAAACAAGTTGTTGAGCCGATACAAAAAAAGCCAATTAAAAAAGTGGTTGCCAAAAATGTACCAAAGAAAATTAAAGCAACACAGAAACAAAAAAAGGTATCTGCTAAAAAAGCAACCCAAAAAAGCGATTTAAAAAACAGTAATCATAAATAAAATTAAAAAATAACAACAATGGAAACAGCAATAAAAGAAACCAAAGCAGGTAAGATGCCATCAGGTGCAGAAATCTTAAAAGGCGCAAAAAGTTTAGGTATGGTAGCCTTAGGATTAGTAGGAGGACACGCCATTATAGCAACTACAAAAAAAGATACCCTGCTTGTAAACGGTGGTATTGCCCTTACAGGCTTAGGGGTTGCCATCATGGTTAAAAACCCCTATATCAAACTATTAGGTATCGGAGCTTCGGCATACGGAGTAATTAAAGTTATTGGCAATGTGGCTAAAGATGTTACAGCACCATCAACAACAGAGGGTTTAAACGGCATCTTACCCGAATCAGCAAAAGCATTGCTTCGTAAGTATATCCCAACATTAAGTGGTATGGATGAGATGCAGGGTGCAGATGATGATATGAGAGGTACGGACGATGCCATCAAAATGTTAAGCCTTGATGATGACAGTATGAGAGGCGATGACGAAGCAATGAGAGGCACGTACAACAACGAAATGTCAGGTTTAGGAGAGGCTTCAACCTTAGCGGCTTAATCTAACAACTAAAAAAATAAATAATAAAAACAATCTAAAAAATTAAAAAAATGAACACTAAAGCGAACAACGGATTATTTGAATTTCTTGACTTACAAGTAAGTCGTGGTATTTTAAGTAACCAGGATTTACAAGAATTAAAAGAAGGAAAAAAACAATTCAAAACAGATGAGTTATTTATCCGTAAGCAATTAACAGCCCTTGCAGGAGTAATTGAATTTATCACGGAAAATGATGTTACCAAAAATTGTGTAACCAATTTATCTAAAGGTTCTATTCCCGAAGAAAAAAACATTGTTGCTGATAAAATCGGTATTCGTTTTGGTTACTCTGCAACTAATATCCCTGCCGAAGCGGTGGCGTATAGCAATGCTATATATAGTATAGCCGATAACGAATTTGATGCAGGAAATGTAGCAACAGGCGATACAGTATATGCTCGTGCAATTCCTGTTCAGTTTCAAAATGCGGAATACATTATACGTGCAGATGGTATTGTTTTGGACAATGGACGTGTAGAAGATTTTTTAACACAAAATGTTTCTACTGATGGTGTGAACGGACACATTAAAAATTTCAAAGAATTAGAATACCCTGTTTTATTCCTATCAGGAAAAAAATTAACGGTAGATTTTAAATTCCCTGAAACTGCGGGCTTCGTTGCTCCTGTCGGATTCTTTTATGCAGAAGTAGTTGTAAAAGGCTTAGGCTTGGGTAAACGCCAAGTGTTGTAAAAATTCGGGGCGTTGGCTCTACGGCTTGTTAAAGTAGTAAGAGCCTCCGCCCCCTTTTTTTGATTACATCACAGGTAACGCCAAGCATTCAATAACAACTCATTAAAATTATTACCATGTCAAAAATTAAAATATTTATCGGGGAGCAAATTATTCCAGCAGGTAGCCCAATTACAGCGTACGAAAAACGTGTTGAGTTAGGAATTGAAACAAAAAAAGTGTTAGGATATTATGCTCTGATTGTACAGGCAGGTGGTTTAATTCCTGAGAGCTGTAAAGTAACGTTCGCCAATTCATCACGCACCATATTTGAACCTGTTGGCTTAGGGCATTTAATTGTTGGGAGAAACGTACAAATTAAAGACCGATTTTTTAAAGAAGAGCCATTTGATGTAAGCGGTTTTTTAAATGTCAAAACATCTATATCCGCAGTTCCTGCAACTGATTTTGTAGTACAATATGTTTTATTAATTGAAACGGTTTAATACTTCCTAAAATGAATATGTTTTCAAAAACACAACCGCCTTCTAATCTTAATGAAAATCCAAAAGAGGTAGTTAAGGGAGTGGGCGGTTTCTTTAACGTACAATCAAACGGATTAACAAACGATAAAGAAACGAACCTAAAAATAAAAGGTGCATTCAAAATTCGGATTCAAAATAATGGAGAAGTTGGGATTAAAATTTTCGGAAACTTTTATCTGCCAAGCTATTCAGATGAAACCTTTGAAACAGGCGATACCAATGTAGGTTTTATTCAAGACGCACATATAGAATTTGATGAACATACACCAACTGACAAAATAGAAATAGTATTAACTAATTATTATAAAACAGTATGATTGGCAACGTAACAAACCCTCCCAACGGCTTCTTAAAAGCCTACTATTCAAACACCGTATTAGCGAATGATACTGTTTTATTTGATGATACTTTTAATAATCTGCCTAATCAGATTACAGGCATTTATAAGCAAAGCGATACAGGATTTACCACACCAATTGCTATATCTCTATTAAAAATCACAAAAAAAATATTAGTAAAAGTGTTTAGTCCTGATTATGTTTTAGCCCCCAACAAATTTGTGGCTCATTGCAATTTAATTGCTGAAAATTTCGGAACACCAAACCTTACTTCACGTTTAGTTATGCGTGATGGCGATGAAATAGAATTATACGGCATTGAGGAAATAAGAAGATTGGTGTTTTTACAAAACAACTACACTCCACAAGATTATTTACTTCAAATATCGCTTTTCAAATAATGACTATTAAAGAAATATCCGATTATATTATAAGAAAAAAATATTCTTTTATTGAGATTGTAATACCGAATATTAATTTTAGTTATTACCCAACTCCTGTTCAATCTATTATTCAAGCTAACGGTAGTTTAGAAAATTACTTTGAAAAAATTTTCAAGAATAATCGAGTAACAGAATATACAGTAAAGGTATTTGTAAAGAATGGTACAAATCCTCTTTGTAAAGATGAGTATCCTGTTTTTTGGCAAAAAACTGAACCTATTGATGAATCAATAAAACATCAAGAAAACATCAGTAATACATCAGTAAAACATCAAGATGCCATCAATACCCTATCAGTAAATCATCAAGAAACCATCAATACGCCATCAAAAAACCATCAATACCCTTTAAACGGACTGCCCGAAACCACCACCGAACCGCAAAACAAGCCTAAAACCAATCCTATGGATACCAAAGATTATATAGATTTCAGAGTGTTACAAACTGAACATAAGAATTTAACACAACGCTTTGAAGATACTAAGGGTAAAGTAAGCAAACTTGAAAAAAAGATTGAAGAACTGCACGATGAAAACAAACAACTACTTCGTGATAATGCTACTAAGGAAGATAAACATTCACTTGCCTTAGAACGTGCAAAATTGGAAATGGAGCGAGAGGCTAAAGATGGATTAAGCGGAATACTTGGCGAATTACAAGAAAATCCAATGATTGTAGAAGCTGTTGTTGGATTTTTGAATAAAGACCATCCCATGTTTGATAAGTATAAAGAACAAAAAACATTAGCTGGCGCAGAGGATGAAAAACGTGAGATAAAATACACAGAAGATACACAAGCCAACTTAGTATTAAACGATATACCTCGCAAATTATCTCAAACCAATGGCGATACTATTTCTAAAATCTATTTATTGTTTCAAGAATTTTTAGCCAAGCCTGATATTTTACATACGGTAGCTAATACCTATTTCCCTGACATATTCAAAAAATAATATTTCACTAAACACACATTCGTTATGACTATACAAGTAGAAGTAAACAGCAATAACCCTTTAGATGCCATTAGTGTTAAAATGGCGGTAGAAAAAATAGCCAAAAATTTCAATGCTAAAAACTTAGAAAAGATTGCGGAACTATCAGCCATATCAGAGGCTAACAGCAAAATCGAAAATTTATTTAATAATCCGTTTTTTAAAATGGCTTTATAATGGAAACAACAATCCCACAAACACCCTATATTATCAATACAGGTGGTAGTAGCGCACTAAAACCCTTAGTTTATTTACTTGGTATTGGTGCTACTATTTTCTTTGGCAACAAGGCTTATACTGAATGGAAAAAGAAAAAAGCAGAACAAAATATTGATACGCCCGAAGGACAAATTGCTTTACAACTAAAAAATGTGTTTGAATCAACCATTGTAAAAGACGAGGAATTTAGAAGCGTGTATTTACAAGTCAATAATAGTAATAAAGACAAAGTATTTGCAGAGTATGAAGGACAAACAGGTAGGCATTTGAGCGATGACATCGCAAAGCATATTGGTAAAGACACCTTAACACATTCTATTAAAACCGAAGCTATTAACAATAAAAAAAATGGTGTGATTAAAATTGATGCGAACGAAAACATTAATTTTTTAATTGCTAAAGGTAGTAAGGTCGTATTTACTAATCCCAACCAAGCAGTAACCTTATACGCTAGTACTAAAGGCTTGTTATGGAATTTAACCGCCAATGAAGTACGACCAAAAATAAGCCCTTTTGATGCCATTAAAATCAATGTCATTAATCGCAAGGATAGTATGTTGGTGGATGCTGTTTTACTATTGCCTTATAACGGTGTAAAATTAGTTACTAACTGGCAAAAGTATTTTCGTCCGTTAGTAAACACGCATAAAGTATTTGCGCTTGTTAGAATAATCATAAAAGCTAAAAACGGTTCACTAAAATTTTTATGGTGTGATGCCCGGGATTTATCAACTATTGAAACATTAAAAGGAATTGACCTAATGGCAGGCTTAACCAACATTACACATTTCGCATTTTAATTATGTCAGCAGTAGCAAATTTAACGCCATCACAAAAACAAAACGTTAGCATTATCGTTAGCCGTTGCATTGCAAAAGGTATAACCAACTATTTTGCACAAGGGGCGTTGCTGTCTATTGCATTAAAAGAGGGCGGACTTAATCCGTCAGCAAAAGAAGTTAGCTATAAAAACACCTCTAATAGTCGTATTCGTCAGATATTCTCTAAAACCAAAGCCTTATCAGATACGCAGTTAAATACCTTAAAAAATAATGAGGTTGCATTTTTCAATTTTGTTTATAATGGCGTTGCAGGTAATGGCGCAAATGACGGTTATAAATATAGGGGGCGTGGATATAATGATTTAACAGGGCGTGGCAATTACCGTGCTATTGGTAAAAAAATTGGAGTTGATTTAGAAGCTAATCCCGATTTACTTTCTACTAACCCAACAGTTGAAGCAGATGCACTCATACAATATTTTATTGACGAAATGATTTTAGGGAAACAGCTCGGTAAATTAAAACTTTATAATTCCACAGGCATTAACGATTTTAAAACACTCAATGATAGTTTAGGGGCATTTTATCACGCTAATGCAGGTTGGGGGCATTCTATGGCTCAAATACAATCAGACCCCACAGGCGGTTTAGCTAAAGCAAAAAGCACCGTCAGCGATTTTTACACCTTAGTTAGTAAGAGTATTAGCAACAATAAAACGGCAACTGGTGGCGGGCTTTTTTTTTTAATTCTAACCATAGTAGCAATAGCGAAACGCAAACAAATTAGTTCTTGGATTACACAACAAACAGCATAAAAAATAACAATTAAAACAACCAACTTATGAAACGATTAGGCAATTTATTTACAACTATTATCGGTACAATTATCATTATTAGCACCTTAATTTTTATCTACAAAGGTAAAACAACTTTTACGGAAGCATCTGGTTTTTTAACCATTGGCGTGGCTTTATTATTTAGTAGTGATGACTATTTTATGAAAAACTTTTTGCCTTTTTTATTCAAATCAACAACGCCACAAATTTAATTCTATGAAAGATTTAATCAAACCCTTACTTGTTTTTGTGTTAGCATTTATACTATTTTTTGCATTGGGCTATTTTTATAATAGCAGAACAAATACACCGCAAAGTATAAGCACTTTAAAAAGTGATACACTCTATTTAAAAGATACTACAAAACACATTACTATCACAAATCATTTTTATACGAACACTTATACTGTTATTCCGATTGGTAAAATTGATACGAGCGCCATTATTAAAAATTATTATACCAAACGTTTTTTAGCAGATACCTTGAAAGATAGTTTAATTAGAATAGTCATTTTTGATACGCTTTACCACAATAATTTAATTTATCGTAAAAGACAATACGAGTTATTAAAACCGTATCAAAAACAAATTACAACAACGAACTCGATAACTGTTACTGTTTCCCAAAAGGGATTTTATGCAGGTGCCTTTTTTGGTTTCAATTCATCTGTTTTACAATCGGCAGGGCTTGAAGCAAATTATATCACGCATAAATTCAACTATGGTTTAGGATATGATTTTAAAAACAATGCCATAACAGGAAAGCTACTATTCAATTTAAGAACTAAATAAAATGGACTTTTTAAAAGACATAACAATTACAGAAAATGAAGCCTTATCGCTTGGTATTATAGGCGATTTAGGTTTTGTAAGTTCTGAAAAATCAGCGTTCAAAAAAGTAAATGCCGAAATTTTAGAGCAACTAAAACAAGGCAATTTAATTTTTCGTAAACCGTGGCGAGATGGGTATAAAATAAAAGGCGTGGTATATGGAGCGCATAATTATGTTACTACACATACCTATCAGGGGGCTAATGCCTTTATGATTGAAGCTAGTAATTTGATTCATCAAACAACCTACAAACAATTTTTAACGATTAAACAAATTCGGGAACGTGGCGGTAAATTAAATAAAGATGCAACCGCCTTTCCTGTGTGGGCTTTTATCAAAACAGAAAAAACAGAGCTGAATAAAAAAACAGACAAATTAGAAACTACAATTTCAAAAGGTGTTATTGGCTATGTCGTTTTTCCAATAGAGCATACAACGAATGTAAAACCTATTAAACATAAAGAATTAAAAACCTCTGAAAACGAAGTTAATTTAGATGCTGAAACACTTATAAAAAATATGCCTAAACTTCCACCCATTAAACACGGTGGCAATCGGGCGTATTATTCTCCTAGTAGCGATTATGTACAAATGCCTATACAAAAGGCGTTTAATAGTACGAATGATTATTACTCTACCTTATTTCATGAACTATCACACAGCACAGGACACCCCAAACGTGTTGGTCGAGTGTTCTCCACTAAGAAAGGAGATTCTAAATATGCGCTCGAAGAATTAATTGCCGAACTAAGTGCAGCGTATTTATGTAGTGTGTGTGATATGCCGTATTACACATTGAATAACACAACGGCTTATTTAAAAAGTTGGTCGGATGCCTTGTATAATGAAATAAAAACAAATCCCCAATTTTTAATGAGGGCTGTTTATGGTGCAACTAAATCAGCAAAATACATCATTGGTATGACTTTAGAAAAACACGGTGTTGTTTCTACTGAAGGAAAAAAAAGCAAAACTAAAAAAGCGACTTCAAAACCAAAAAAAGCCACATCAAAAACAGAGAAGCCCGAAATAAAAAAAGTAAAACCAACACCTACAAAAACAAAATCGACTTCTGATAAACCTAAAACAACAACACCAAAAGTTAAAGAAACAACCGCTACAACCACTACAAATAGACCAAATTTTAAAGGCGATATAAATTACCAAACAGCCTATAACGCACACCGCAACACTTCATTTTCTCCCGAAAAAAGAGCGCAATCAGTTATAACCGATTTTGAAAATCAATTAGAAACGGTATATAACGAGTATAATAAAGCGGAAAATAAAAACGATGTATTAACTTATTTCAATGAGTATCGCAGGGCTACGGCTAGTTTATATACTAAATGGCTAGGCTCACGTTCTAATTTAGCAAGTTCAATGATTGTCGGGCCAGCGAGATTTCCTGTTGAACGAATGAGAAAATTAAACCGTTATGCAGACAATCATTATTCACGCTACATAGAAGTTTCAAATAAATTAATTAATAAACACAAAAAATTATTAGGCTTAATTGCACCATCAGGCATTATCAAATCGGGAAGCGAAAACGCTTTAACGGAACTACAAACCAAACTCGATAAATTAATTCAGCAACGAGATTTAAGTAAACAAGTTAATAAAGCTCTGCGCTCCAAAAATCCACAAGCGGAACTTGAAAAACTAAATTTAAAGGCAGAAACTATAAGAACGCTTTTAACTCCTGATAGACATGGAAACAAAGGAATACCAGCCTATCGTTTTACTAATAGGGGAGCTGAAATTAGAAGATTACAAGAAAGGATAGAAACCGAAAAAAAATTAAATATCAAACGCCAAGATGGTAACGATAAGTTTACGATTGAGGGCGGATATATTTTAAGAAACTACGAAGCAAATCGCTATCAAATTCTATTTGATGAAAAGCCATCACGTGAAATGATTACAAAATTAAAAAGTCATGGTTTTAAATGGGCGCCAAGTGCTAAAGCGTGGCAAAGTTATTTAACGCCTAATACTGCCTATAAAATTAAATTATTATTTGGAGATATTTTGAGTAAAGCAACAGCCGTTAATCCAACCCACGACATGACAGAAACAACCGCCACCATTACACCAAATAAAAACATTAAAGCATCATTAACACAGGCTATTACAGATTTATTAACCTTACCACAATACAAAGCTATTGGAGCGATGGCAATGGGTATGTTTTACAGCAAGTTTAAAAACGTGGCTATCAATGATAGCATTGAAATTAAAGAGGGCTTAGAATCTAAAGTATTTCATAAACTAGGCGAACAGGATTTTGTTGAGTATAACGAGCGGTTACATAGTGAAGCGACATTAACCGAAGATGGCAAAGAATTAATTTCTAAAATAGAAGCTCGGATTGATACGTTAAAAGGTAAAAAATCGGGTTCTAATTTATTCCCTGAATTAGCAGGGATTACCGATGCGTTGTTTGTGTTTTTAAATTCGTTTTTAGGTTTAGATAATAACGTGGTTACTCGTGAAAAATTAGTGTATATCATTAACACCTTACACCACGCCATTAAAAGCAATGTAATTAAAGAGAAACACCCTTTAAAAGATTTGGCTAACACAACCCAAGAAAAATTAATTACCATAATCAATAAGCTAAAACCAAACGAGAAAATTAAATTAGTGATTAGCAACAAAAAAGAAATTGAAGCAGAAATTTTAGGTTTACAAGGTTTAGGTTTTTGGAACATCATTGCTAGTGCCATTGTTGGAAAAACAGCAGAACATTTTACACATAAACACTTAACTAGAAATGAGAATACACCCACATTAAACGGTATTGGAGGCTTTGTAAGGGCTGATAATAGAGATACCGTGAAAATGCCAGGTACTTTTAAATTGAATGGCGAACTAGGCAAATTTTTAGGTGAAATACAGCCGTATAAATACAGTATTGTTTTAACTGGAGATACCCACGCAGGTAAAACAGAAGTAGTGATGCAGTTAGCTAATGCCTTTGCGGATATTGGTAAAACAGTTGGTACATTCATGCTAGAGCAAGGCGGTTTAGAAAGTAGAGATACGCAAGAGGCTATTGATAGAAATATCCCTAATCAAAATTTACAAAACATATTTATTACTGGCGAAGCATCTAATGGGATTGAAACAGTTAAAGAATACGCTACTAAATTTGATGTGATTATTATTGATAGTTGGCAAAAACTAAAAATCCCCTCTACTAAATTTGACGATTTAAGACACGAGTTTCCGAACACGGTGTTTATTATCATCTTTCAGCAAAACGGAGAGGGTGGCACTCGTGGGGGCGTTTCTGCCGACTTTGATTCGCCTGTACATTTAAAGGTTCATAAAGTAGATACCACCTTTGTAAACAACTATGTGGAGATGAAAAAGAACAGAGGTAACAGTCAAACGCTTGGGTTAAAGTACATGGTTAAAGCTAAAAAAACAATCAACTTATGAGCGATTTAGCAGAGCGTAACAGAAAAACAATAGCGCAAGTACTTGGTAATTTAACTTTTGTATATCTTTTCTATAAAGGTTCTATGTATGTAGGTCGCCATTTAATTTGTAATAATTATAGAACCCAGTTATTAGAGTATGCAAATGGCGATACACTACTAACTGATAGTTTTAATAAAATGAGTTGCGCTGAAATTAGTACAAGTCATTTGTATGTTTTTGATTATTTACATTATGATTTAAAGCCTAATGCTAATAGTGGTATTGTAGATAAAATAGAAATCATTAAACATAAATATGGAATTTTTTAAATCAATTAATAACCTAAAAAACAAAATCAAAATGAAAACAAACATTGAATGTGATGTACAATTATTTGTAACAGAACACAAAACAGAAATTAATCCAATGACAGGAAATCCATTAAAAGGATATTATGTAACAATGGATTTTGCAGGGAGTACCGCAACCAATCATAAATTTAAAGACATTAACGATATGATAAATGGCTTTAATGATTTGGATTTACAAAGTAATTATTGGGGAAGAGCCAACAAAGGTGATTTTTCGCAAGGCGCAACAAGCATACCTACAAATGAAACTGTTAAACATTATATTGGCTTTAGAGGTATTGTAATTGATAAACGATATTATGGCACTATCAATAGAACGTTTGTTTATCTTCAAACAAAAACTATAAATGAACCCGAATTATTAATTTTTGATAAAGGTATTCCTATGGATAAATTTTTATCTCAAATTGAAGATATTAGGTAATTTTTTATTTGACTAAAATGTTTTTACTAAAAAAGCCCCTAACAAGTTAGGGGCTTTTAATTTTTCACTAAAGTATCTTAGCTTACTTAAAGATATAATTTAGGTTAAACTTAAACGGTTTATCAGAAATGATTTTTAAAATGATGTCCGAATTATTAAATTCAAAAGTTTTATTACCAAGTGGAATTACTTTATTAGCAGGATTGTGATTTGGGTCAATAAACAAACCTAAATTAAGATTAGTATCGTCGTTTATAACTAATCTTATACTTTGTGCATCTTCATAGCCTCTGTCAAACTGTATGTTTATAAATTCAATCCTCGAATAATTTTGTGGTTTGATTGTAAACAAAATATTGTCTTGCAAGTCTTTTATTGATTGATTAAATGTTTCTATCGGCATTGTTTTATTTTTTTATTAAAGATACAATTTAATTTACCGAGTATCAAAAACTTGGCATTTTTTCTCTAAATGTCTGCCCTGCAACATTGCTTATTTTATCTAAATAAATTTGTGTTTGGTCGAGGCTATGATGTCTAATTTGTAATTGTATTTCTCGTGCGTGTATTCCGCCCTCTAAGGCTTCACTAACCCCCGATGGTTTAAAATCATAAATATTTTTATCAATATTATGTTTCTCTTTTACATACCACCGCCACGCATCCGCTATTCTTGTTGGTGCTATTTCTGTTTCGGATGGTAATAATCGTTTAGAGGTAGCAAATATATTGTAATGAGGTGGGTATTTCTCTAAATGCAATCCTTTTAAACATTCAACTAAATTAGGGTGCATCACTACAATTTGAGTTCTACCATTTTTACTTTGGCTTCCTTTTACAATAATTTGATTTTTCACAAAATCTATATCACTTATTTTCAATCTTACTATTTCAGCAGGTCGCAAATAACAATAGTAAATTAAGAGTGCTACACAATAAAGTTGGTAGTGTTCCTCTGTTAAAAATTCTGCTATTTCCTTACGTTCAGTTGCATTAAAAAAACTCAAATTCGTTTCTTTTGTGCGCAATTTTTTTAACTTTTTCCATACGTTTACTTCAATAAATTCACGCTCAAAAAAACAATCAAAAAAAGTTCGCATTGCAACTAGATGATTATTGTATGTTCTCGCACTTAATTGCTTTGATAATAACAAATAATCTAAAAATTCTTGCGCATTAGATTTACTAAATTCAGAGGGGCGCAACTTATCATAACCTTTCTTATCCAACCATACTAAAAAAGAATTTGACAAACTTTTATAGGTTGAATTTGAGCGTTTGCCTGTTGTCGCTTCTTTAATTTTTAATATTTCTTCAAATGCTTGACGTATGTTATAATTTTTTTGAGTATTCTCAAAAGGATTATAGCCAGTTTGTAGTTTAATATTAATTGCTCGTTTTAATTCACTTGCTTTTGCATAACGAGCAGTTCGAGTGTTTAGTTTAGAACTAATCCACTCTCGAAATATTACATACTTGTTGGTTTCTGGATGCTTGAATTTGTATTCAACATACCAACGCTCGGTTAAACTACCGTCAGCGTCATTAATCTTTGCTAAAAGATACTTTTCCATGAACTTTACTAAGTTAGGAATCCTACCCCCTAAAAAAGTTTTGTATCAATCTTGTATCAAATTTCATTAAAAAGCCCTAAAACATTGGCGTTTCAGGGCTTTAGTAGACCTCAGAGCGCAAATATCGAACTTTTTGATTGATTTTGAAAGGATTAAAAATTATAAAAATTTAAGCTGAAATTCACTATAAAAACTAGAATAAGTCAAATTTAGTAATATTGTCCTCTTCTTCATCACAACAGCCAAATTTATGGAAAAACGATCCCGACAATGTTACGACACCGCATTAATTTATTTGTTTATTTTAGGCAAAGAACATTTATTACCTGATTGTATACTCTGTAATATCCCATACTCTACCAAAGCTACATGGCGGAACTACCTTAAAGGTAAGTTTGTAGGAAACACACAGCAAAACATTATGAATGAAGGTATTAGGAATATGGAGCTTTATACCAAATACAAGCACATTAAAAAAGTATTATCAGCTACAGAAAGTATTTATTGTGGCGTTTCAGATATGTTAGCCTTAGCAAAACACCTCTTTATCAATTAAAAGGACATAAAGATAAAATACTTGATTTAATAGCCTTGTACAAAGAAACCATTAACTTATCTAAATTACTCTCTATATTTCAATTAGCAAGAACCATCTATCAATCGTGGTTATTGGAGGTTAAGATAAAATGTTCTGCTTCCTATTTTGAATTATGTGTAAGGCGATACGGTACTCAGCTTTTAAAATCACAAGTGGAACTGATTCAACAAGCATTAACATCCAACGATTATAAACATTGGCCTGTAACATCTATCGCTTATTACTATCAACGCCAAAATTGGTTACACGCCTCCATTAACACTTGGTACAAATACATTAAGCTACTTGGCATCAAAAAGCGGCGAATAAAAAAATACAAAAACAAGTGGGTATTGTTAGTATTCGACCCAATGAATATTGGCATATCGACATTACTCATTTTACAACAAATGATGGCGTGAAACATTGCATTTATTTTTTGCCCGATAATTTTTCCCGCAAAATACTGGCGTGTCGGTTAACATTTGCCGTAAATTGGGAAAACGTAAAAGAATGTGTTGAAGATGCTTACACAATTGCATCAGCTATGGAACAACCCTTAAATCTCGAAATTGTAACCGATGGTGGGCCCGAGAACATACATCATTGTCTAAATAATTATATTTCCAGCTTGATAGGCAGCATCAAAAAATCAATTGCGCTTAAAGACATTATCTTTCCCAATAGCCCAGCAGAAGCCGAAAATAAAACATTTAAAAGCTATTACGCCAACCATAAAGAAATAGAAAACACAAAACAACTTAAAGAAACAATCATATATTTTGTGAAAAATTTCAGTGATGAAAGATCTGCCAAAGTATTAAAAGGCTTTACTCCCACTGAAATTTATTCCAACATCAAACCTATCTTTGATTTTGTTATGCTAAGACAAAAAGATGCCATAAACCGTAAAGAATCACCCAAAAATAATTGCTGCAAGGCTTGTGTTATAATAAATATCTAAACAATCAATTGATAAGTTAATGCAATAAAAATATCAAAGAACATGTAAGTCAAATCTTCTTTTTACCCACCAAAAGACTATATTTACTGACTTATCGATATATCGTAGATTCTATTTCAACGGTTTCTCGGAATTTGCGAGGCTCTTAATCAAGCTTAGCTTTTTTTTGGTATAAATAGGGATTTGATGTATTAAATCTCAAAACAATTTCTGGACCACCACTTAATTTTGATGCCTTTGCTAAGCTAGATATATTCAAATCATAACTAAAACCTATAGCTATTTTTTGTCGCTTATCAAACATAAAAGAAACAATAAGTGCATCTTGATTACGATAGTAAATACCTAAATCAACGGATGTTCGTTGTATAATTCCAGTATATTTAGAATCTTCTTTGATATAATATTTAACTTTTGTACCAATAATAAATTC
Source organism: Bacteroidota bacterium (assembly GCA_043749245.1). Taxonomy (GTDB): domain Bacteria; phylum Bacteroidota; class Bacteroidia; order B-17B0; family Aurantibacillaceae; genus UBA4416. Next base: position 29,765 of record JAYVDU010000266.1, read on the forward strand.
TTTTGTTATTCCCTGAATTTGTAATAAGTATGATGGAGCAATGGCAATGTTAGTATTAGGTATACCAAATAAAAAATCACCATGAAATACAATTTTCATATGTAATTTATCTCCACTTCCAGCTAAAAATAATTGTTTAGGCTGATTAATATGATATAAGGAAGCTCCTATGGATATCTTTTTTTGTTTATTTGAAGAAATCATTTTGTCTTGTGTTGCGAAGTTCCAACATATTCCCCCAGCAAAATCAGGATATATAAATGATTGCATACCTTTGTTCTCACCACTCATTAAAGATGCATCATAGCCTGTACCATTATACTGATTAGAAAAAACTAATTTTGTGAAATCTAAACTACGCTGTACTACACTACCTTGTAATCCAACCGATATACTACTATTTAAACCTATTTTTACAAATGAAGCCAATGATAAACTTAGTTGTGTACTACCCATATTACCATCTCCTGCCTTATCTGAATAAACTGATAAACCGCCTGTTAAATTACTCATTGAACGTTTTGAAAATGTCATTGATTTTCCGCCAACTTGTTTCCAACTAGAAGCCTTAAACCTAGTTTCTAACGATAATCCATATGTTTTATAAGGCACTGTTACTGCTCGCCATTGATCTCTATAAATTACTGAAGCTCTAAATACACTAGATGCTCCTGTTAAAGCTGGATTTATTAACGAGGGGTTCTCATTAAATTGTGAAAAATGTAAATCTTGGGCATGTACACGTATCACTGCAAATACTAATACGAGTCTAATTATTTTACAAATATTATTCCTCATGTGTTTAAAATTTTAAAGATTTTTAAATTATTTTATTAAGGTAATATTCCCTCTCTTTTCTACCTTACCACCATTATTAAAAGTGCCATTGGCATAATAAACAAATACCGCTGGATTTAGTAATTTTCCTTTATAAGTGCCATCCCAACAAAATGCAGGGTCTGAGGTTTCAAATACTTTTTCGCCCCATCTATCAAAAATAATGATATCAAAAACCGAAATACAATTCAAACCTTGCAAACAATATTGGTCATTACTGCCATCTCCATTAGGAGAAAAAGCGTTTGGTAATGATAGCGTATTATTAACACAGGGATTCTCTACCGAAACGGTTACGCATGTGGAGGTAGAACAAATGCCATCGCTTGTTTTTAAACAATACGTCGTGGTTAATGTTGGTGATGCCGTTGGGTTGTTACAAGTGTTACAACTCAAATTAACCGATGGAAACCATGTGTATGTATTGGCACTACTAATAGACATTAATAGTGTACTCTCTCCTGAATTAATAATAACATCAGGGCTAATAGTTAACGTAATAAATGGATTGATAGTGATACTTGCTGTGCCAAAACCAGCAACTTGACAACCTAATGTTGCTGGAATAGCATACGATATGCTGTAAGTTCCTGCAATAGAATTCACTAAATCAATAATGCCAGAATTAGAATCTACCACTACCCCAGCCACCCCACTGTAATTGCCTCCATTAGAAAAATTACTGCTAAAATTAGGCGTAGCATTTGCCCCAAATACACAAACAGGCGATGTATAAAAAAAGTTAGTGTTTGGTATAGTTGTATTCGTTATTACAATAGATGCCGTACTAGAATTTCCTGCGGAACAAGCATTTGCTGCTACCGAATAAGTTACCACGTAAGTACCAGCCGTACTTGAGTTTAATGTAACTAAACCTGTGGATGAATTTATAGTGATGCCAGCCGTAGATGAATAAATGCCATTTGATGAGAAACCAGACACCGTATTTGGTGAAGGGTTACTGCCATTAATACAAACTGGGGAGAAATACGAAAAACCAGTTGTTGGTGTTACTATAGGATAAACAGTAACTGTAGCAATCGCATTTGAACTACAGCCAACATTTGTTGCAGTAATTGTATAATTGGTATTAGTAGATGGAGATACACTTTGCATATTCGTTATTGAACCCGAAGACCATGAATACGTTGTACCAGATAAAGGATTAGCAGTTGCAGTTAAAACAGCCGTACTTCCTAAACAAATGGTAGGATTATTTACAGTTAATGTTGGGCTTGCATTTACAGTAACACTATATATAGCGCTTACCGAGCAGCTTCCCGAAACATATGTATTTGTGCCAATAGCTGTATAAACAGTATTAACGGTAGGTGATATAACAACAGCATTTGCTATACTACCATTGTTCCAGCTATATGTGTTAGCAGATAATGCGGTTAGTGTTGTACTATTTCCATTACAAATAATACTTGTACCCGAAATAGCAAGCGTTGGCGTACCATTGACTGTCACACTAAAAACTGCCGTATTCGTGCAGTTTCCTGCAGCATATGTATTAGTACCAATAGCGGTATAAATAGTATTTGCTGTAGGCGACACAACATTAGAACTTGTGTTAGCGCCATTACTCCAACTATAGTTGTTAGCTGATAGTGCTGTTATTGTAGAGGATTTTCCACTACAAATAACACTCGAACCTGTAATAGCTAGTGTTGGCGTAGCATTGACATTTACAGTATAAGTAGCACTAGTGGTGCAATTACTGGCAGCATAGGTATTACTTGCCATCGCAGTATATACAGTACTACTTGATGGACTAACACTAATAGTATTAGTGGTAGCGCCTGTATTCCAAAAATAACCAGTTGCCGCTAATGCCGTTAAGGTGGTTGTTTTTCCGCTACAAATAACACTTGAACCTGTAATAGCTAAGGTTGGTGTAGCATTTACATTAACACTATAAATGGCAGTCGCAGTACAATTTCCCGCAGCATAAGTATTTGTACCGATAGCGGTATAAATAGTAGTTGCTAAAGGTGACACAACATTGGAACTTATAATAGTACCATTGCTCCAGCTATAGGTATTAGCTGATAAAACTGTGAGCGTAGCGGATTTTCCACTACAAATAACACTAGTCCCTGTAATAGCCAAGGTTGGTGTGGCATTTATATAAATTGTAGGTGTGGCATTAGTAACAGCACTACTTTTGCAAGTAGTGGTTCCTGAACCTAATGTGCCACTAATTGTATAAGTCGTATTTATAGTTGGGTTTACTGTAAAACTACTATTTGATGAAATTGAACCAGGCAATAGAGTATATGTTGTTGCGCCTGTAGGAGTTATAACCGCCTGTGAGCCATTGCAAATTGAGCCACTAAGTGCAGTTATAGGGATTACCATAATGGTTGTATCAATGAGTGTCCATGATTTAAAAAAATCAGCAGGTGTTATACTTACGCCACTTACCGTATTTAAAACAGAATTATCTATACCATATAATTTTTGTGGTGTTTCCCAAGCATTATTGAATGAATTAAATCGTTCTGCTCTCAAGGCTGGCTCTATAATCGTATTTGTTCCTACCATTTCATTAGCAGCAGCATTGTACCTAAAATTAATAACTGGCGTTGGTTTGGTAGTATAGCTTCCCGCATCAATGCGCCAAAAACGATCAATAGCGTACAGGCCATTATTATTATTACAATTAGAATTCATATTAGTAACATCACTTGGGTAAGGTATATTAGCGTCTGTTGACGTTTCGTAAGTACTTAATATAAGATGACTATTAGCACCTGAACCTGCAACAACAAGATTAACTGCTAAAGGAATTTTAACTAAACTATTGGTACAAAAAGGAACTATATAATTACCAGTGTTGGTGTTTATATTCCATTGCACCACATTATTTTCATTTTCTGATATAATATTACCCCCTGTACCAATTGTAGTAATGCCATTAGCATTTGCATTATCAATAACTAAATATGCAGAATTTGTAATGACAGCGTACACATTTTGGTTTAATATGAGTCTATTTTGTGCACATAAATTCATAGAAACGATACATAGGCTAATGATTTTAAAAAAAGTATTCATAGGCTTTAATTTTGATTTATTATTGTTATTTGGGACTCTATCCTTATAATCAATCTTTGTACCCTCTTTATTTGTAGTTAAATTAAATATGAAAGCATCAATAATTATTTCCAATAATTCATTCATATAAATTTATTTATTTATTTTATAAAATTACTTACTACATACCATAATAGTTACACACATTTAAGTTAAATAAAATAACGTTTTTGGGTATTTTTTCGCAACTATACGAAAGTTTTAAATTTTCAGGAATAGATCCATTGTTACCCTATTATTTACAGGTCATTTTTTTTGCCTTTTCTAATCTTAAAATCTGACTTACCTCTTGCCATATTTTTTTACAGCATAGTTACTCTTTTTAATTATACTTAATTTCTGTTTTTCTATATTTTAGTGCTAATAACAAATTAAATTATATAATGTCTATTGGTAAATCAAGAGCATTTGGATTGGCAAAAAATAGTATTACTTAAGTAGGTCTATATTATTTTAACTGGGTGAGTGTAAAAGAGTTTTCACCAATAGTGGCTCTTAACGTTCTCGTACAAGATACTCCATCAGATCTTATCCACATGTAGTAAGTGCCAGCGTTAAAGTAAGCAACAGTTGAAGTGTATCCTGCGTCAACGTCTCCTGTCCCAGCAACTGTATGAACATCTTGATATACTACAACCATGCCAGTTGGGCTTACTGAACTGGTACCTAAATTAAATGCAATATAAGAGCCACAACCAATAGGAGATTTATCTACTATAATCCTAAACGAAATAAGATAATAACCATTCACAGCAATTGTCGCATTTGCGCCAGTGTATACAAAGGGACCTGCAATAGGTACTGCATTTCCTGCATTTGAATTAATGACCGTAGTTGTTCCAGTTGTATTAGCCCAACTAGCTTTACCATTTGCATCACTTACTAATAACTTACCAGCACCCTGTGTGCCATCTACTATTTTAACACTCCCTTGTACTTCTAATCTTTCAGTTGGCGTATTGGTACCTATACCTAAATTCCCATTGCTATTTAAAATGGTAAGTCTCTCGGCAGCCGTTCCTGGAAGACCATCAGTTGTAGTTATGATGCCAAACGAACCATTTACAGCGTTTGAATTATTATAATATAATCTGTTTCTAAAATCATCTCCTGAATTTGATTTTAAATCAATATAACCGCTAGTATTTGGTACAATTGAAGTTGGATCTCTAAATAACTCAACTCCGCCATCAGTTGATAAAATCGAATATTGCAAAGGATTTGATTGTACGAAAACATTGCCCACTACATGTAATTTTGTTGCTGGCGCATTAGTACCTATACCTACATTACCATTGGTATTTAATATGCGCATGTTTTCTATACTATTTGTTTTAAAAACCAAGTCCTGTGCATCGGTTGTGCCCACAAAATTTGCGCCTGCAGTTGTTCCAACATTGCCTGCGGTTTGCCAATCGTTTGCATCAAAGGCAACCCATTTTATGCCATTCCAATAGTAATAACCTGGCACTACGGCTGCTGTACCACTACCTG
>JAYVDU010000267.1:0-4716 GCA_043749245.1 Bacteroidota bacterium
TTTTCGAGATAGTAGCCAACTATCTCTGCAAAATTTGCCTCTTTTCGCTCAAAAACACATTATAACAATTATTACAATATAAATTTAAACAGGCTCTAAACCTGCGAAGTTATTTTTTATCATGATGATTTAAAAATTCGTTGTATAGCAATGGTTACGGAACTATTTTTAAATCACGCCCTAGCGTGAGATGAAAAGAACAAGTATGTTGGACTAAAATATATAGTTGTTTGGTATAAACACTAATCCAATTCATCTAAATCATTTTCAGGCTCAGGTAATTCAAGTGACTTCACCGCTTGTATAGCATTACCGGCAATGCCCTTGATAGAAGCGTGCATATCAATCGTATTAACGGTTACTTTATCTATTTGTTTTTCGCGTTGCTTCCAAATTCGTTGCATTGCACGTTTTTCACTATCCAAATCTATTTTCATTTGCGTAAAACCTTCTACAATGGCTTCTACTTGTAGTTTAAAAGTGTTGCCAGTAAGGTAATCGTACAACATGTGCATTTTATCGCCCTTGTTTTCTTGAGATGCGATAGCGTTACTTATTTGTATGATAGATTCACGTAATACAGCGCTTAAGCCTTTAAACTCTTCTAAGGAACAAATCCAAATGCCATCTTTTAAACCCATGCGCTCCATACCAATAGGCATAGCATCGGTTACCAATACGCCAATGTTAGCACCTTTTTCGCGGATATCGGCTTTAAATTTTTCGATCCAAACCAACTGAAAATCTTTGGTTCGTTTACTTTCGTAATAAATAGAACCACAGTTTTGATGCGTTCGTGTATTGATAATTTGTATGCAATCGCCACCACGCGCACCTTTTTTTATTTCTTCAATGGTATCTAAAGGAAACTGAGAAGATAACCATTCTTCAATAGCTAATTCCATTACTTCGCCCTGTAATTGCATAGAGCCTTGTTCTTGCTTACGCTTCATTTCTTCGGTTAGTCGTTTTTGATCTTCCAATTGTTTTTGAAGTTCCTTAAAGCGTAGTTCGTTTTTGTCTTCTTCGGTTTTACGAATTTTTTCTTTTTCCTCTAACAATACTTGGTTGAGCTTAAGCTGAGATTCAGCTTCAATCGTGCCTTTTAGCTCATCTTTTTCACGTTTCAGTTTTTCTATCTCCGCTTTGGTTTTATGAAGTTCTTTTATTTGTTCTGATTTTTCATTCAACTCTTTTTGAAGCATCGTAAACTGATCGGCCTGCTCATCCTTAATTTTTTTGTTAAGTTGCTCTTCTAATAAACGTTTGCCTTCTCTTAATTTAGCATCTAATTTTTCTTGAAAGAGTTCGTTTTCTTTCAATTTTTTTTGTTCAAACTCTTCCTTGGCTTTCGCTAAAATCTCGTGTTCTTTTTCAAACTTCTTTTTTTCTTCGGTTAATTGGGCATTAAATTTCTTTTTTAATGCATCTTCTAATTGATGTGAAAGAATATCTTCTACATCTATTGCTGTCCCACAATTTGGGCATTTAATTTTAGTTTGATTTTCCATATTAAACAATTATTATTTCTGATTGTAAATCTATTCTAAATTTATATTTTCTAAAAAACTGACGATTCTCTTCACTATCAATTACTACGAATTTGTTTGCCTTTTTATTACAAGCAAATACCTTTTTATGTTTATAAAGAGTAATGTCATGATTATCTATGAAAAACTGTATTGTAGATTCTAATTGTTCTTTAGCTTCCTTTTGCCATGGAGGCAATTTATCTTTTAATTCAATAAAAAAAATATGTTTATCTGATGAAAGCATACAATCGCAACGACCTCGTCCGATTTGTTCATTATCATTAATTACACATTTATCAATAGCTGTAAAGACTAAAATTTTATTGTTTTCATTTTTAACAGTTGCAATCCACTTAGTGGGGTCATTAATGTTGGTATAAGCCTTTGATCCATCTTGGTCATCACATAATCCAAATAAATTATTATTTAGAGAAGGTTCCTGGCATTCCGCTTTAAAGAAATTTAAACTCATATTTCTTCTTCAATTTCTAAAAGTGAATCAAACATTTGATTTCCGTGAGCCAGAGATTGGTTCAAAGAATTTCTATCCGACGGAATTCCTTCAGGATTTGCTAGCTTTGCTATGGTGCCATTACGTTCTAACTGATACACTATAACATTTTTTGCAGACACGACAGATTTCTGAGGTACTACCGCTTCTAATTTTTCCTTTAATTCTAACCTATTAACCTTATTAATTTTATCTAATAGAAATTCACCTTGAATAGCTATGCTTATATAATTAATAATATAAGGGCTGTGTGTAGTCATAATAAGTTTATTATTAGCATTCAAATTATTAAACGCTAACAAACTTTGAAGCATTTGCCATTGAGATGTTGGAAACAAATTTTGCTCTATTTCTTCGACAATGTTTAAGAAACTACCGTTATCATATTTCGATTGGATTAATTCTTTTTTCTCCTGTCTTTGTTCTTCTGTTAGGTCTTCTTGGGTTAAAAGCTCTTTAAATTCCGCCTGCATTCTTGAAAATTGATTTACACTATAAGGCAATATTGAAGGATCTCTTTTCTTCTCAATTCCTAAAGCAAGATTTCTAGATACAATAAATAAAGGAACTAATGATTGTAATCCGCTAGAAGCGTCCAATAAATTAATTCTATAGTCTTCGCCAACTATTTCAGAAATATCATTTAACTTATTGTATTCAAACTTTAAATTAGAAATTGGCAAATCTAAAATACCGTTTAGTTCTCTGTTCGATCTGTTGTATTCTATTGCGAAAGTGCCCAAAGATTTAGGTAAGCCTTCTTTATCATTTACATCTTTAGCTACACTTAAAAAGTTTCTTTCTGCCGGCACGTACATTATCTTAGGTACAATATTTTTTTTTACATTTTGATTCTCATTGCGAGTTAATAGCCCATTCTTATAGGCAAATGAGTAGAGGTCACCAGTATAATAAATTTCAGTACCTTCTCTAAAGTAATTATCTATCCTATGGTAAGCGCAGTATTCTTTAACAAAACTATCCCCTCTAATATTCTTGTTTGAAATGTCTTCTCGATACAATGCTTTCTCCAACCAACTCATCGTTGAAATCAATTTAGCGACACAGCTTTTTCCTGTAGCCTGATCTCCTATAAAAACAGTCACCTTCTCTATATCCATCCACCCATCATTTTCTTGATAACCATCTTTAATAGGACCGAAGTTTTTAATTTTTATTTTACTCATTACAATTTGTAAATTAATTTAACTTTTCAAAGTTAGACATTCTCACTAACAATATGTTCACATAGTCTTTCGAATTTCGTTTAAATATATTAATAATCTCTATCAATATGATGCACAAGTATATCTTGTACATCAATGGAAGTAATGCAATTAGGACATTTTATTTGAGTTTCTTTGGTCATGATCGATCTGTATAACAGGCTCTAAGTTAAACTAAAAAATCCCCTAAACAATTGTAGTTAAGGAGATTTTTTAAATAAATTGATAGTAATATGTAATGAAATTATTCCCTAAATAAACTAAAGAAACCCTTTGCATTAGTAGTAACATCTTTCATGTCGGTATATTCTATGATATAAAAATAAGTACCTGATGAAGTTTTAATTCCGCTTCGGGTGGCACCGTCCCAAAAACCACTCACGCCAGTCCAGTCATATAATAGTAATCCCCAACGATCAAAAATAGAACAGTGTAAGGATTTTACTCCCACCGAATTTATTTTAAACACATCATTGATGTTATCGCTATTTGGCGTAAATACGTTAGGAATATTTATTGATGCTTCATTTACCACATCAATACATTTAGTGATGCTGTCTGTACAAGATGCATTACTCGCTATGAGTGTAATACAACAGGTGCCAGTATTCGCTAAAGATAACGTGACATTCGTATTAGTAGAAATGCCATTACAAGAGCTCCATACAAAGTTAGTTGCTCCAACGCTGGTATTGGTTAAATTCAGAGTCGTTCCTACAGTTACGATGTCATTACTATTAGCACCTGTAAAATTAGCTGCAATAGAATTTACATTTACTGTGATCGTACTTGATAGTATAGGACAGCCATTTGTATTAAATCCCTGTGCTGTATATATGGTTGAAGTACTTGGCGCAACAGTTTGCGAATAGGTAGTTGCCCCATTCGACCAAGTATAACTTGAAGCAGTATTAGTTAATCCGGCAAATAAAACGACAGCTTGTGCGGGACAAGAATTTATAGCGTTTGTAAAAGTTGTAGAAGGAGTATTATCAACCGTTACCGATGTAATAGTTTGAGATGCACAACTTCCATTAGCTCCTATAACAGTATAAGATGTTGTAATACTTGGAGTAATAACAATGGAGTTTGTTAATGCGCCTGTATTCCAAGTATAAGTTGTAGCGCCACTAGCGGTTAAAGTAGCCGTGTTTCCTAAACAAACAGAAGTTGGATTAACAGCTAAAGTTGGAGTGGTTGTAACACTAACAGTCAATATACCAGGTACGATATTAATGCAACCATTAAGCGCTGTTCCGTTAACGGTGTATGAAGTTGTTGTATTAGGACTAACGGTTTGCGTATTTGCAGTAACGCCATTACTCCATGTATACGTATTAGCGCCATTGGCAGTCAATGTGGCTGATTGCCCCGAACAAATTGATGAAGAGTTTACTGTTATTGTTGGATTTGCATTAACCGTAACAGTTGTTGTATTAATGCCATT
>JAYVDU010000268.1:0-4714 GCA_043749245.1 Bacteroidota bacterium
GTTTCGTCTAACGCTTGAGAGAAAGAAACTTTTACTGCTGCTTTTTTATATGCTGCTTCAAATTTTAGAGATGCAGGAGCTGTATAAACCGGGTTACAATTGTATGTCATTAATACACCAACTTTTCCAGCATTTAAATCGGCCACTAAATCAATAAATTCCTTATCATCACCTTGTTTCAAGTTGTAATGCATTTCTACATCAACTGTTTTTCCATAATTATCTAACATTTTATTGATGCCGTTTACCAATGTTTGGCAACCTTCATCATTAAAACCACAAACAACAATAGATTTTCCTTTATTTTTAACTAACTCTTTCGCTGCTTTAGCAATTGCCTTAGATGCATCAGGATTAGAAACTTTAGCATCAGATACTTTTGAATTACCAGTAGCAGAAGCTACTTCGTTATAAAGAGAGGCAATTACTTTTCCAAATTCAGATGGCTTAACCATATAACGTTCATCGGCATTAGCGCCAGTTAACGATAAGTTAGCTTCGAAATGGTAGTGCTTACTCATTTCTAAATTTTCGCGAGTTACTTTACGTGTTTTGCTGTATTGATTAGCAAATTCGATGGGATTAATCCACGTTCCTAAGAAATCACAAGCAACACCTACAATGGTTTTTGCTTTAGAAAAATCGTAAGAAGAAACAACGGCTTTACCAAATACATTTTTATTCGCTTTAATTAAAGCTGAATAAGAAATAGCATCATAAGTAACGTGTTTAGAATTCGGGTGTTTAGCTACAAACTCCGCAATAACAGCCTTTGTAGAAGGACTAATAATTGTTGAAGATAAGATGACATTTGTACCAACAGATAAAGATTTTGCAACAGCATCATCTACATTTTTCCAAGTAGTTGAATTTCCTTTAGCTAATGGGCCGTTTAAACGAGCTCCATCATATAAACTTAATACCGAAGATTGAACACGAGCGCTGGTAGCACCATGACTTACTTTTGATAACTCATTTCCTTCTATTTTAATAGGACGACCTTCGCGCGTTTTAACTAACACAGAAGCGTAATCGTGCCCATCATAAAATGTAGAAGCATAGAAATTAGCTACACCAGGTGTAACTTCTTCTGGTTTTACCACATATGGAATAGAGCGATTAACGGGAGTTTCACAAGCAGCCAATGCAACTGCAGCTGTGGAAAAGCCCATTACTTTTAAGAAATCTCTACGGCTTGTGCCTATAGAATTAGCATCATCACCAGATAGAAATTGTTCCATTGGTAAAGTTTCTGCAAACTCATTGTTTTTGTTTTGTAAAAAGTCTTCGCTGTTGTTTAATTCAGGTAAACCTTTCCAGTATTTTTTCGACATAGTCATTTGTGATATAGCTTGTAATTACCGGTTTCTAACAATTAATAGTGACACTTAGCGCATTCAAGTCCGCCGATTTTATCAACCGTATACTTAACATCGTATTGTCCTTTATATTTTTCTTTTAATACTTTGTGCATTTTATCGTAGTATGCGTTTCCTTCCATTGAAACTTCTGTTTTACGGTGGCATTCAATACACCACTTCATGGTAAGTGGAGCTTGTTGTTGAACAACTTCCATTTCTTTTATTTTACCGTGACAAGTTGTACACTCTTGTTTGCCAACAACTACGTGTTGAGAGTGATTGAAATAGACGTGGTCAGGAAGATTATGGATTTTTATCCACTTTATCGGATTTTGAGGGAAATCGTAATTTCCTGTTTTGGGATTGAAGCCCGAAGCAGCGTATATTTTACCAATTTCTACCTCTGAACCTGGATTTGCTGTTTTTTGAATTGCTTTATGGCAATTCATACATATATTAACTGAAGGAATACCTGCATTTTTAGATTTCTCTACAGAATTGTGGCAATACTGACAAGCTATTTCATTTTCGCCTGCATGAATTTTGTGAGAGAACTTAATTGGTTGTTCTGGTTTGTATCCTTTTTGAGTAGTCCAATCGTAATATACACCTAAATTATAACAAGCGTTCCAACAAGATTTCATTCCCATAAAACCAATAATGATGATGAATACACCAACTAAGCGACGGTGACCAGCCATCCATTGTTTTACTTCCTGACCAAAAGTCATTTCAGGAATTTCAGCTTTATCAACTGAACGGTTATATGAATTTTTTAAAGAGTGACGAACGCTACGTAATGCACCAATAATAATAGCTAAAATAACTATTCCACCAAGTATCAAATATAGAGGATCAATTCCGCCTTTAACTTCTTCTTTTACTTCATTAGTTGTTGATGCAGAGCTTGCAGTAGCGCCCGGAGGAGGAGGAGGATTTTTAACGTAAGCTAAAACAGCGTCAAGATCCGCATCAGATAATGATTCAAAAACAGTCATTGCTGCTTTATTATTTTCATTATAAATTTTGTTAGCATAAGCATCGCCAGTTTTGATCAACTTTTCGTTGTTCTTAACCCAGGCATGCAACCATGCATCCTTGGACATAGACCCTGGCTGCACGCGGTCGAAAACACCGGCTAAACCCGGACCTGTTAATTTCTGGTCAGTCAAAGCGTGACAAACCGCACAGTTTTGCTTAAATACTTTGGCACCATCTTGAGCTTTTAATCCAAAGGAAAAAGCAAAAAACAGGAAAGCTGCACCAAATAGGGATTTTAGAGAGAAATGAGACATATGATTATGCATAGAATTATATCTTATTTTTGGTATGTTTTGGCAATTTAATGACATTATGATGACAAAAATTTCCGCACAAAAATAACAGAATGTTATATAATTCGGTAGTAAATTTCAGATTTTATTGACACAATCCTTAATTTATAATAATTCTAAATAAGGAAAGAAGAACTGAGTTAATTCTATAAAAAAAAGAATAGCTCTTTAAAATAGACTGATGAATATATTTTGCAGATGAACACTAATTAGGCTACGATAAATAGTAATTGATTTCGAGTTAAACATAGTTATTCAACATGCCTTCAAATGACAAGGTATGATGCGCTTTAGAAGCAGTATGGTATTTTTGATCGAAAAGATTTTTTTGAAAATGAAATTATTTCATTTCTTTTCTTAGGCGCGCAACGGGAATATCTAATTGCTCGCGATACTTAGCAACTGTGCGTCTGGCGATGTGGTAGCCTTTTTCCTTGAGTAACACACACAGTTCATCATCGGTGAGTGGCTTGCGTTTTTCTTCAGAAGAAATACAATCTTGTAATATCTTTTTTATTTCACGAGAGCTCACTTCTTCTCCAGCATCATTACTTAAAGATTCGGAAAAGAATGTCTTTAATAAAAATGTGCCGTAGGGTGTTTGCACATATTTACTATTAGCCACACGAGAAACCGTTGATATATCTAAGCCCACTTTATCGGCAATATCTTTCAATATCATGGGGCGTAATTTTGATTCATCGCCTGTAGAAAAATATTCTTTTTGGTAATTTAAAATAGCGTGCATCGCCACAAGCATTGTTTGATGTCGTTGTTGAAGCGCATCAATAAACCATTTAGCAGACTCTATTTTTCCTTTTACAAACGATGTTGCCTCTTTCGCTGATTTTTCTTTGGCTCGTGAATACTCCTTCAACATTTCAATGTAATCATCACTGATTTTTAATTCAGGCAAATTACGTTGATTAATACTTAGTTCTGCTTCTCCATCATTTACTGTGATGTTGAAATCAGGCACCACTTCCGACATCTGACCTTTATTGTCGCTTTCGGAATTTCCCGGACGTGGATTTAATTGTGTAATCTCGGAGATGATATCTTTTAATTCTTCTTCTTCTATATTTAATTTACGAATAATTTTTTCGTAATGTTTTTTAGAAAATTCATCCATCATTGTTTTCACAACTTCAATTGCCAAATGTGTTTCTTTGGCTTTAATAGGCTTTCTTTCCAATTGAATCAATAAACATTCTTGTAGGCTTCGCGCGCCAACGCCCGCGGGGTCTAATTGTTGAATGGTTTTTAAAACAGTTTCTAACTCCTGCTCGGTTACCTGGATGTTTTGTGAAAACGCTAAATCGTCTGAAATTAAAGATAATTCTCTTCTAATATATCCATCTTCGTCAATACAACCTATTAAATATATACCAGTCGCATATTGATCATCAGATAAATCTCGTAGACCTAATTGCTCTTCTAATAGTGTGTGGAAATCTGGGGCTTCCACTGCAACGGCTTGAAAAACCTCATCATCAGCACTGCTATTAGAAATTTCATATTTATAGGAATCTAAATCTCCCTGATCCATATAATCTTCTAACTCATAACCATCATCAATTTTTTCAACTTCTTTCTCTTCGTAATCGTTGACTTCAGTCTCTTCTGTGGCATCAACTTCTTCGTATTCACTTTCTATTTCTTCTTGTGTGTTAACATCTTCTTCTAATGCCGGGTTTAGCTCAAGCTCTTCTTTAATTCGCTGTTCTAGGGCAACAGTAGGTAATTGCAACAATTTCATTAACTGAATTTGTTGGGGCGAAAGTTTTTGTAATAATTTAAATTGCTGTGTTTGCTTAAGTGCCATAACGTGGGGCAAATATACAAAACTGTATGAGAAAAAGAAGTATGGCTTAATTATTGATAAGCCTGTCGAATTTTTAAAATAACTCTAACACGTTTGCTTTAGACTAGTAATTATAATAAGGCGCAATGAAGGCGTAAACAACCACTCCTGTGATGGTTACATATAGCCATATAGGATAACTAAAGCGCGTTAAT
>JAYVDU010000269.1:0-4706 GCA_043749245.1 Bacteroidota bacterium
CAAGAACAAATACCACCTATGTTTAGCGCTGTTAAGGTAGATGGCAAACGTTTATATAAATTAGCACGAGCAGGGCAGGAAATCGAGTTAAAAGCACGACCAATTGAAATTTTAGAATTTGAAATAACTAACTATAATTTACCTTATGTAGATTTTAGAATTGCTTGCACGAAAGGAACGTATATACGAAGTATTGCACGTGATTTTGGTTTAGCCTTAAACAGTGGTGCATACCTTGATGCTCTGTGTCGCACTAAAATAGGTCATTTTAGTGTTGAAGATGCTAAAACCCCTGAAGAATTTATAAAAGATAATACGTATTAAACAATAACAACATAGGCACATAGTAAGCATAGATTTTTTCTGTGAACTCAAAACCTCTTTAACTCTTTGTTTAAATAAAATAAAACTCTCGGATTCAACAGTTGAATTTTGGACTTAACAAAACATAATCAAAAAGCGTTTACTCTTAAGAAAGAGAATAGAACTTTTTTTTTGACAAATTGAAACGATCTAAGCCCAAAAATTTAGACAATTAATTTCACGAGTTGCACGATGATGTTTTAGAAACGATTGTTTGACCAGCTGTGTTAGGAATTATGTAACAATTAAAGAAAATAACTTAAGCGTATTTCAATAAGCTACGCTTAACATCTTCCAAAGTGTCTCTATCATTGCTTAATCGAGGCACTTTAAATTGGCCGCCCAATTTATTATTGTCTTTGAGCCAATTATAAAAAGTGTTTTTTGGCAGCAAATTAATGATGGGTTTTTGTAATACATAATTATTGAAACGCTTTGCCTCATAATCTGAATTAATATGTTTAAGGTTATCATCCAATACGGAAATAAAAAAATCTAAATTATTAGGTTCTTGTTCAAATTCGATGAGCCACTCGTGAGCGCCAGTATTATCTTTCATAAACACAGGAGCAACAGTGAAATCTATAATATGCGCTTTTGTTTTTTCGCAGGCTGTTTTTAAAGCGAGTTCTACATTGTGTATCATCAATTCCTCGCCAAATACATTAATGTGTTGCTTGGTGCGCCCCGTAATCATAAAACGATACGGACTTAAATTTGTAAAACGAATGGTGTCTCCAACTTGATACCTCCATAAACCCGCATTAGTACTGATAAGCATGGCATAGTCTTTATCTTTTTGCACCTCAGATAAATTTAATGTTTTGGGGTTTTCTTTTTGTAATTCCGACATAGGAATAAATTCATAATAAATTCCATAGTCTAACATCAGTAACATTTCATTGCTCACGCGTTCGTCTTGTATGCCAAAGAATCCTTCAGAAGCGCTATATAATTGCATGTACGCGACATTGTTGTTGTTGAATAATTTCTCAAACAGTTCTTTATAAGGCGTAAAGCTTACGCCTCCGTGAAAATAAACTTCTAAGTTTGGCCATATATCTTTTAGGTCATCAACTTTTTTTAATTCTAAAATTCGTTTTATCAAAACAAGCATCCAACTGGGAACGCCTGCTAAACTCGTTACGTTTTCATTCGCCATTGATAATGCCATTTTCTCAAGCTTATCTTCCCAGTTATCCATTAAAGCTATATTAACATCGGGTGCTCTGAAATACTCTGCCCACATGGGTAAATTTTGAATGATGATTGCACTTACGTCGCCATGATAAGAATGATGATCTCCAAAATTATCTGTTTTAAAACTTCCGCCAAGTGCTAAATTTTTTCCTGTAAATAATTTCGTATCCGCATTATTGATACATTGAAAGGTAATCATGTCTCGGCCACCATTATAATGACAGCCATCTAAAAATTCTTTGCTAACGGGAATGTATTTGCTTTTGTCAGTAGTGCCGCTGCTTTTAGCAAACCATTTAATATCCGTATGCCATAATAAATTTTGTTCTCCTCGGCGAGTACGTTCAATAAGGGGTTTCAGCGATTCGTAGTCTTGTATAGGAACCTGTTGTTTAAACTGCTCGTAATTAGTAATGGATTTAAAATGATGTGCTTTTCCGAATTCTGTTTTGTGAGCAGAAGAAGTTAAATTTAATAACCACTCGTTTTGCACGTCGTGTGGGTATTTCATAAACAACTCTATTTGATGCATCCGTTTTTTCATTAACCAGGATGCTATAGAATTGAGTATTGCCATTTATGAAATAATTAAATCTGTTGCTTGTTATTGAAAATACTTTGCGATACAATATTAGCATAATTACTTAATAATTCATCGTCTTGTAAATAACTTACGATAATCTTAACGGCTTTATTCCCTTTAGTTAACGTATAATTATCATAACTGTAATTTTTACCATTGGCTATATAGGAACCATGTTGCATATCTGTTTGATAATTTTTTATTTTCAAATGGTCATAGCCTTCGTTAGTAATAAAGTAAGCGTTAGTCGCAAGCATGTAAGAATCTTTCATTTCTAAAAAATCTTTATGTGCTGAATGCGCATATTCATTCATTTCAAATTCTTCAATGGTTACCGAAAAAGATTCGCAAGATTCGGATTTTCTGCTATTTTCCAAAGCATAATAATTTGTGAGATAGCAAGGTAAAACTGATTCTGATTTTTTTAATTCGAAAGGAAGTGTAATAGCAAGTTCTTGCGATATAGAGTAATTGCCCCATTTAACGTGAGGTAAATAATTTTTTTCGGCAACAGTCTTTTCATCTGTTGTTTCATGGTCGTTATTTTGATTAACCATGATCATGGAGAATAATAAAAATTGAGCCAAGGTCGCCGCTATAAATACATGTGTTTTTTTAGTGGTGTGAGTTTTAAAAAAATGCAATCGATTTTTAAATGACATTCTTTTATCCTTCGGTATCTCTGTATTTTTTAAGATGAGCGGAGAACTATCAGTTGTAGTTTCTTCATTGATATAGGTTTCAAAAGATGCATTATGATTAGATTTTTTCCAATCTATATAATTGTTGTTCATTTTTTGATGACAATGATTGCAAAACACAACTCGCTCAGTGTAAATGGCATTCTTAAAATTACAGGCATCACAGATTAAATAATTCATATTTTGTATTTAAAATTTATTAATACTTTCTTCTATTTGAGATTGGTAGACCTCATCAAATAATTCTATATAGATATCTTGTTGTTTGAAACCTTTCTTAATGAGCTGTAACGATTTATAGATAGCTAATTGAGACAATTTTATTTTTTTTTGAGATTGATATAGTAATCCTAAATAATAATTTGCTTCCGTTGCATAAGAGCTTAACTTAATTGCATTTTTGTAATTTTTTTCTGCTTCGATTAAGTTAGTTAGTTTTTCAAAACATCTAGCTTCATAAAAATAAATAAAGCTATTACAATTTTTAATTCCGAAACGTTCAATTTCAAATTTTTTATTTATTTCAAATTCCGTAATTGCCTCTTTATATAGATTTAATTGATAATAACAAAGACCTTTTAAGAAATGAATGTTCTCTCCAACGGGTGCATCGATTACGTTTGGCGTTAAATCATCAAAATGATTAAGATGTTTTAATGCTTTCCTATAATCTCTATAATAATAAAGTAATAACCAACCATAATAATTTTCATTTTCTTTAGCATCTAATTCAATAGATTTTTCTAAGTATTGAATCGCTTTTTGATAATCACCATTTTTAGTATGTTGAACAGAAATTGATTCATAATCATTACTAGATATTGAATCCATTTTACTCAGACATAATTGTTGGAGGGAGTTTCCAAATGTTACGTTTCCGTGATATAATATGAATGAACTTAAGTCTAAAATTTGTCGAGAAGAATTTTTAAATGTAATCAAATTACTATAAAAAGCTTCAGCATTCTGTATTTTTAAACAACGTTCTAATTTATAATAAATAGTTTTTGTTGTATCGGTTTGAGATATTGCAAAACGACAACTAAGTATTAGTAGAATTAAAAAACTATTTAGGAAGTATTTCACTTAATTTTCCTTTTATAAATCTGAATGAATAAAATTTTCTTGAATTTATAGCTTCATTTTCCTTAAATGCGGGCTTCCAAACCCCAAGTTGTTTAATAACGTTGATTAATTTAGTAGATAATAAATTAAGGGCTTTAGAGACATTTATGGATTGATAACTAAAATCTAAAAAAGTTGAATTAAAATAATTGGTTTCTCCTTTATAATTTACGAAAAATGAAATAGTAATAATACCTTGAAAATCGGGGGCAGTATCAACAGCGTTTACGAAATCTTTTTTTAGATTATAAAAATCTTTATTACAGGTAGGCTGTATTGGATAATAGTATGGGAAAATGGCTTTACCACCAAAAAACGAACAACTGTCTTTTATGTCATATTGAGAAAGTCCAATGTTATAAATAAATAATGTTACTATTAAAAATAAATATGTATAATGATTTCTTATAACTCAAAACTATTAAAAATACTTACAACAAATAGTTATCTTTTGTTAAATGAAGTTAGTATAAAAAGTTATTGTTCCAATAGTTTAGCGTTACTTAAATTTAATGCTGTTTAATTAGAAGCATAGAATATTAAAGTTTTGGCAAACTCTAATGTTTTAAAAATTTCCTGTTGTTTATTTATTGCCATTGTTTCTTTTTCTTCCGCATTGCTTATTTCGCCTAATATAGCGGCTTTTGTCAGTTGAGCGTTTGCTTCTTCTCTTATTTCTTTACCTAATTTCAGAAATGCTTCTGCTTCCATATTTAATTGTATAGCTTCTGATA
>JAYVDU010000270.1:0-4688 GCA_043749245.1 Bacteroidota bacterium
TAGTAAACCCATATATTAATAATCCTGCTACGGTTTTAGTATATGAATTTTCTCATCGACCGCGCAATGTAGCGTTGTTGCCATGCATTAAATTTTAAAATAAACAAATTTGATAAAAAGTGTTGATATGAAAAATTTAATTTTATTATTGTTTATCGTTGGTGCGTTTCAGACCTTTTCGCAAAATGTTGGAATCGGCACTAACAGCCCCTTATCAAAACTTCATGTGGCAGGAACAATTAGGAGCGATACTTTAATTGGAGCAGGCGTACGAAGTTTATTTGCATCTCCCAATGGTCGTATTTATGATAGCTTAGTCTTGCCCTCAACCTTAAACTGGGAAATTAACGGAAACTCAAACATCACTCCCCTTAATTTTTTGGGAACAACTAATGCAAACGATGTTATATTTAAAACAAATAATAGTGAGCGTGCCAGAATTTTAAGCACAGGTAATTTTGGAATTGGAACAGCTTCTCCAGGTAACAAATTAGAAATTACATCTGCCATAGCTAATACATCCGGATTACGATTTACAAACTTAACATCAGCATCACCAACAGTTGTTGCCGCAGGCAAAGCGTTATCTGTTGATATTAATGGCGATGTGGTTTTAATGCCTGCCGCATCTAATGCCTGGGAGCTTTTAGGAAATACCGGAACAACAGCAACCACAAATTTTTTAGGAACTACCGATGCGCAAGATTTGGTTATTAAAACAAATAGTATTGAAAAAGTACGGGTTTTAACAAGCGGACAGGTTGGGATAGGTACAGGAGCACCTAACCCATCAGCTATTGTACAAATTGTGTCATCAACACAAGGAGTCATGTTTCCGAGTATGACTACTGTTCAACGTCTGGCTATTGCCTCTCCTGCGGTTGGCTTATTGTTGTACGATGTTACAGCTAACATTTTAATGAGTTATAATGGAATACGCTGGCAGGAAGTAGGTGGAGATCCTATTGGAACTATTGAAGCATTTCATAAAAGCATGTTGGCTACACCTACCTTACCTTGGGGATGGGTAGAATGTAACGGTCAGGTATTCGCCGATCCTGAATCACCGTATAATGGGCAAACAGTTCCCTTATTAAATGCAAACGGTCAGTTTTTAAGAGGCTCTATGGTGAGTGGTACCATGCAAACAGAAGATGTAGGTTCTCACACTCACACCGGCACAACAGCAATAAATGGCAATCATAACCATACAGGCAGCACAGGCAGTGTAAACTCTACAAATGGCAGAATAGTTCCATGGGATGATAATTTAAGCACTGATAAAATGGATGCTACAAATACCGGTCAATTAATTAATACGCCTCCGGGAGGTGGTGGTATTCCTTGGGACGGGCTTGCAACTGTAGGAAACTTTATCACAACGATTGATCAATTGGATCATACGCATGTTATTAGTGTGGACGGAAATCATGATCATACATTTACAACGAATGTAAATGCCGGTGCAGAAACAAGGCCGGCAAATATGAGTGTGGTTTGGATAATAAGAGTGAAATAAAATTTAATTAACATCAATATTACATGAAAAAACCAAGACAATATATATGTAAGTTTACTTTAGTGTTTTTTTTATTAATGGCATTTCAATATACTTATGCTCAATCAGAATTTTATAATAATGGGGGCGGCATTACAGTGCAAAGTGGCGGTTTAATTGCTGTTCAGGGAGAAGTAGTGAATGCCAACGCGGGCGCTAACATTGGTTTAATTAATAACTCCGGCTTAATTTCGTTTTCAGGCAACTGGACAAACACATCTTCATCAGGAGCTTTAACACCAACATTGGGTTCTGTAGAAATGGTTGGGGCTAACCAAAGTATTAACGGAACTCAACCAACCCGTTTCAATAATTTAACCTTATTAGGGAGCGGTATAAAAACATTAAACGTAAATACTTATGTAAGCGGCATAACGGGTGTATTAGCATTAACTGCCAGACCGTTAGACTTAAATAGTAATACTTTAATTTTAACAAACCCTGTTACTGGAGCAATTACAAGAACAACCGGATACATTATTAGCGAAACAACACCTTTGCCAGGGTATGGCACTATTCAATGGGATATAGGTAATAGTTTGGGTAACTATATATTTCCCTTTGGTTCATTGGCAGCCAATTACATTCCTCTCACTTTAAACATCACAAGTCCGGGAACACAATCGTCAATAGGTAATATCAGCGCATCTACTTACCCAACATCCACTAGTCCAGCCATTAACAACAGGCCGTTACCAACAGGTGTATTGGATTTAAATAATAATTGTAATACAGAACATGCCAAAAAAATGGCTGATCGTTTTTGGGTAATAAATACAAATAATTATAATGTTAGCCCCACAACGAATAAACAGTTTACATATATTGAGAGCGAGTGGGATTTAACTGCAGGAAGTACAAATGCCATTATAGAAAATGATTTGCAGGCATGGCATTATAATGCTGGTTGGGTTAATTTACCAAGTGTAAATAATAGCGCATCTAATAATCAAAACATACTAAATAATACGGATTATGGCGTTTTTGCTTTAGGAGAATTTAAGCAATTGAGTATGCAGTTATTGGATGTGGATAGTGTAGTTTGTTTTGGAGAAAATAATGGCTTAATTAAAGTAACGTCAAGTCAGGGTTATGGTATCAATACGTATTATTGGAATGGTTCTGCCAGCCCTGATACTATTAGAACAAACCTTATTGCTGGAACTTATACAATTATTGCTGAAGATATAATGGGCTGTAGAGATACTATTAATACAATTAATGTATTTCAACCAACGCAAATTCTTTTATCTATTACATCAAACGATTTTTCGATTTGCGCAAACGATCCCGTTACTGTAACCTCTCAGTTTTCGGGAGGTATTAAACCATATACCTTAAACTGGAGCAATGGAGTTTCTAATACAAGTGTCACTACATCATCTTTAACTCAAACTCAAAATCCTTTGATGTCTACAAGTTATTGGTTGACATTAACAGATAAAAATAATTGTGTCAAGAAGTCTGATACCATTAATATAAACGTGAATGCGCTCCCAACTATTGATTTTACGGCAGATAAAATAGAAGGCTGTCAGCCTTTACTTGTAAACTTTACAAATTTATCAGCTGTCACGCCAAGCGTTACATCATGGCTTTGGAGTTTTGGCAACGGAGCCATTTCTTTTGATAACTCAGCGAGTTATGTTTTCAATACAATGGGAACATTTAATATTAGCTTAACCGCAACCTCCGATAGTGGTTGCGTAAATACTTTTACACGGCCAAATTATATATTGGTACATCCAAAACCGAAAGCAAATTTTTATTATACACCTAATGGAAATGATCTTGATGTTTTAAATCCCGAGGTAACGTTTCATAATACGTCTATAGGAGATGATGATAGAATATGGAGCTTTGGAGATGGCGTTAATTTATTATTTGAGCAAAACCCTCATCACATTTTTGCCGATACTGGTTTATATAATATTACTCTTATGGTGTCAACTGTATTTGGATGTAGTGATACCATTCGCATTCCGCTTAAGGTTAATGAAATATCAACGTTATATATTCCCAATGCTTTTACCCCGGATGGAAATGGCAACAATGATGTGTTTTTGCCGATAGGCCTGGAGCTTTATGAATTTAGCATGATGATATTTAACCGCTGGGGACAAAAAATATTTGAATCATCCGCTTTAAACCAGGGATGGGATGGAACATTTAAAGGAGTTTTATGCGAACAGGGAGTTTATGTTTATAAAGTTATTTACAAAGAAACAAAAGGACCTACTAAACGCGTGGAAAAAACAAGTTTTGGGCACGTTACGTTGCTCAGCAAAAAATAAAACCGTCAATATTTACTTAGCAATTAATCTTTAAGTAATAAAAACATTACTTTTATGTTTAATTTTAATTCCATTGAAACCAGACACTCACTCTACCGAAATTATTACGCCAACAGCTGTGTTGATTGGTGTAATCAATAAACAACAAAACGAAGCTTTATCTTTTGAATACTTAAATGAATTGGCTTTTTTAGCTGAAACTTATGGTGTAATTACAAAAAAAACGTTTACTCAAAAATTAGAACGAGCGGATAAGGCCACGTTTATTGGTAAGGGTAAATTAGCTGAAGTAAAAGCATACATCATCGAGCACCATATTAATGTCGTGATTTTTGATGATGAATTAACGCCCTCTCAACAGCGTAACTTAGAAGCAGAGTTGGGTAAAAAAATATTAGATAGAACCAATCTTATTTTAGAAATATTTTCGCAACGTGCACAAACTGCGCATGCACGAACACAAGTTGAATTAGCCAAGCTAAAATATTTATTGCCTCGTCTTACCGGCATGTGGACTCACTTAGAGCGACAACGTGGTGGCACAGGAACACGAGGTGGCGCGGGTGAAAAAGAAATTGAAACAGACAGACGAATTGCGCGTGATAAAATTGCTCAAATCCAAGATGATTTAAAAATCATTGATAAGCAGATGGCAACACAACGTAAAAACCGTGGTGAGTTTGTGCGAGTGGCTTTAGTAGGTTATACCAATGTTGGTAAATCTACCATCATGAATTTGATTAGTAAAAGCGAAGTGTTTGCCGAAAATAAATTATTTGCAACCTTAGATACCACTGTTAGAAAAGTAACTATTGACAATTTGTTTTTCTTGTTAT
>JAYVDU010000271.1:0-14423 GCA_043749245.1 Bacteroidota bacterium
CAAATCCATTTTTCGTCGCACAAAATGCCTTCGCTTAGCCTCCCGAAAAACTAGGATTTCACACCGTTTTGGCAAAACCCACCGCACACTTACCAATGTAAATATTAGTCTGCTAAAAATAGAAGCAAGGGTTTTGTGGGATTTCTTTAAAATACCGTGCGCTTAAAATTAATATAACCTTTGTAGGTTATTGATTTTATTAAATTTTTAATAAAATGAGCGAACTCTAAATAAGCATTCTATGTGAACTATGTGGTTTGGACCATTTATTTATTATGAATGGTATAATTTGGTTAATCATAACAAAAAAATAACCCCAGACTTTCGTCTAGGGTTATATGTTTTAAAAGCTTAACTAGTAATAGCAAAACCGAAGTGTTGCAAACGACCATTTTAATGCGGGTTTAGCGAGGAAAATAGAATTTTCTTACTGACACTAATTAAATATGATTTTATGAACTGATGATTGTCCATTTGATTCAGTTATTTTTAAGAAATAAATTCCTGTTTGAATATTACTTTTTTCGAACGTAAATTCCGACGCCATTGTTTTATCGGATTTCACAATCTTTCCGGTTATATCCATCAAGGTAATTGTATGTTCTGTGTTTGAATTTACAAACAATAAAGTCACTTTATCACTCGATGGATTAGGATAAATTGTTTGTACTAAGTTTGTTTCAAACGTTTTAATAGATTGTGCCGTACAAAAATTTTGTTGTGTATTACTAGTACATGCAGTAAACGGAATTAAAGTAGCTGTTCCAAAAGGTGTATTTGGCGCCTGAAGCGGAGTAACAGTACAGCCCAACTGTGCTACTAAAAAATCTCTCACAAATTTAATCGTCGTATCCATGTAGGCGGCTTGCGTAACAGCTGTTCCGCCCGACATAAATGGTACATGATCAGCATTATTAAATGTATAAAACGAATTATTAACTCCAACCGCTGTTGCTTTTTGTTTTATAACTCTACTACCATCTAAATACATAATTGGTACACCTGGATTTACTTTTCCTCTACCATACTTCACTGTTCCATCAATGGTTCCATGCATAGATACTAAAGGAATATCGCCAGCCTCTAACCAATTAGCAGTGCCTAAAGCGCCACATAAATTAATAACACCTTTTACTTTTGTTGAATAGCAAGGGTTTCCGCTATTACCGTTTAAATCGCCTAAAGCTGTTAAGTTTGTTTGACTAATATATGTTGTGATTTGGCATGAACGTTTTAAATACGCTGTGTGTAACGCTGTAATAGCGCCTGCCGAACTACCGCCAATAAAAATATTAGTAGTATCAATTTTATATATGTTGGTAGTTAATTTATCTTTATAAAAAAAGCGAATAGAGGCTTTCATATCTTGTGCGGCTCTTAACACTGCTTTAATTGCCCCTGTAGAATCAAATGGCGTTAACCCTAAACGATAATTAATAGATACACATACAAATCCTTTTTTAGCAAATTCTGTTGATAAAGTAACCATGTCGGAAGTTGTACTTGAGCCAAAAATAAAACTACCGCCATGTGCTAAAATAATTAATGGTCGGTTGGTTTCAACATCGCCGGTAGGTTGGTAAACATCCATGGTTAATATTTGGTTACTACCACCCGCTGTTGTATTAGCGCCATAAGCAACGCCACTTGTAATTGTTACGGCAGTAAAAGTATTACTAGCGTATCTGCCAGTACTACATGGATTTTGCGCATTGCTTTGAGTAAAAAAAGCGGCAACTGAAGACATCACTATTAAGGTTTTTTTCATTTTTTTCTGTTTTAGGTTTGTGTTTTATTGAATTACGGGAATACAATTCCTCTATATTTAACTACATCTACTTGTCGAATTGTTGACTGATAAGTTTCGTTAATTGATCTAACAAATTCATTTGCTAATAGGGCGTGACCGCGAGGTGTAAAGTTTAATCCGTCTAAGGAAAAAAGCCCTCCCTTTACAAAATTATAATTGAAGGTAATATTATTATAGATAAAACTTTCTTTATTTTTTTGATAGAACGCATTTACGTCAACAAATGCCAAACCATTATTTTGTGCTTTTGTTTTTAAAATTGTATTGAAAGAAAAAATAGCGCTTTCAACAGCATTCACTTCTGTTAGCGATAGTACATATTTATTATTTATTGGAATTAAGGAGCCCAAACTATTGCACTTAACATCATCTAACGGGACATTTAATAAAATATACTCTCCAGCTACTGCTTGCCTTAGGCCAATAAAGGTAGATGCATCCTCGACAATAAATGCATTAGCACCAGCATTAAAATGTATGTTAGGGTCAAGCGAGAAATAAAATTGATTTAAAGATGCTGCTTTAGCCGAATCAAGTGTTAATGCGTTATAAGCGATGGTTGTAAAATAGGGTATAGAATTTAAAGAAGGAATATTGGCGATGACTCCCTTTGCGCCATTTTTTGTAAGGTAATAAATAACCGAATCTATATGCGTACTAAATCTTGCTGTTGTAGTAATAGTATCTGAAAACCCTCCCGCCAAAGCATAAGCCATCACATCATCGCCACCAATCATTAATGAAAAAAAAGTTGGATTTTGGTTTATCGCATCATTTATAATTGAACTAGCATTTATATTAGACGACATACGTTTGTAATAAGGATTAAAATAATTATTAGCACTATTACCATAGCCTTTTGCTAATAAATGTATTGCTTTAGTATTAGGCACTGCCATGTTATTAAATGGAGAGCTTGCGTTGTATATGTTTTCCGAAAAATAACTATAATCTACATTAGGTGTTAATTTTAATGGGCCTAACGCTGTTACTCCTTTGCAATCTGTTTTCATAGCTAATTGCGACATAGCATTTATGGTAATTGTATTTCCTGTAATAACCGAAACGCCATTTATAGTTGAGGACACATAAGGTATTTTGAAATCTATCCCACCAACAGCTTCAAATTGACCTGCCAATAAATTAGCATACGAATTTTGTTGTGCTTCGTGATACAAAGCGCCATCAGCATAACCAGCAGTTTGGGCACTACCAATTGCAACGTAATTAGAAAAATCCGCATTTCCTTTTTGAGGCTGAGGAGCTTCTAATGAAGGCTTGCACGCAACAAATAATAAGGCTGATGCAGCATATAAAATAGGACAGATGTTAAACTTCATTCAAATGAATTTAAAATAAATTAGTGTAATATTTGAGGATGAAGTGGTTTTAAATAAACCCCACTTTTTTCTACAAATTAAAAATACTAAACAAAATTTACATTAACAAGTGTATACTATATGAGCGGTAATAAAGTTATTTCAAATATGGAGTTCAGACGGCGCAGATTGATATGATTAACTATGATTATTTTATTTGTAAAAAACCTTAACAATCTGTGTTATCAGTGTTCCATTAAAAACAACAGGCTCTCAAAAAACCACTAAGACACCAATTGCTCATAAAAACCGCCTATTTCCAAGCTTCTATCAATAAAATGAATTTCGTAAATCCAAAAACGTTCGTTACCAAGTTTGTCTAACTGACTCATTAACTCCTTGTTTTCGGGATGTATGTAATTGGTGACGTCTTCGCCTAAAAGTGTTTCGTGGGGGAAATTTCCTACTAAATGTCCGCAATGAATATTGCCATATTCCCAACCATAATGTTTTGCTAATGTTTTGGTGTATTCATAAAAATCATCGCCCGTTAAATGTGCACGATTAGCATCATAAAATGCTTTGCCTTCTATCCATGCCAATTCCACATCCTTTTTCAGCTTAAGCATTTTTTCATTTGTTCCTACTACATAGGTTCTTCCAAAGTCTGCTTCCCAGTTTTCGAACACAGGGCCGAAATCAAAAAAAACAATATCCTCATTTTTCAAAACTAAATCAGGAGGATTTTCCTTGTAAGGAAACAAGGTGTTTTTGCCGGCTCTTACAATGCGCTTATGCCAATATTTTTTAATGCCGAATAAATCAAAAGCTAAATCAAATACCTCTTTATTTAACTGACGCTCCGATTTACCTGCCGTTATTAGTCCTCGTGCTTCTATCTCCTTAAATAAAAAGGCTGCTTTTTCTTCGGCTTCTATGAGCTGTTGTTTTATTGATTGCATATCTTTATTAAAAAACACATTATTTAATCTAACGTTGTTACACTAAAATATTCGATTTTTATTTGATTGTAGCTTAGCAACTTATCTATGAATTGCTTAATGTTCTTTGGATTTTGAAGCCTGATTACTAATTTTTTATTTTTCCAAGTCTCTATTGTCATAGTGAATTTTTTATTTGGATTGCCGTTCCTGTCTTCGGAATCATTACAGTATACTCTACGAATATTAGGCAATAGAAAAGAATGGCGCTCCTTTTTTAATATCAATTCGAAAGAGTCGTTATTGAAAACAATTAGGCCTTTTCGTTTGAACCGCGCTAATAAGTATAAGAAATAAGTTATTAAAAAGGACAACACAAAATAAAATGGAAATTTTATTGTTGAGGTATTAATTAAGTAAAAAGATTTCATTTCAGGAGTTGCATTTTCGTCCGAAAATACACCAAACAGAACTGTTAAGCAGAAAAACGAAATACAAAAAAGCAGTAAAAGTCCCGATGTTAGATAAGGGATTTTTTTTATTAGAAATATTTCAAATGTCTTTTTGTCCTGCATATATTTACTGCTCACTCGGCTCTATATGAATAAGCACCTGTCCTAATTGAGGGATTTCTTTGCGCAAATAATCTTTGAGATCATGTGCAATGTCGTGCCCTTTCTTTACTGTAATATTAGCGTCAACTATAGCGTGTAAATCTGCATGGAATTTCATGCCTGCTTTACGAATGAAACATTTTTCGGTATCAATAACACCATCTACTTGCAAGGCTTTTTGTCTAATCGTAATTATTAAATCGTCGTATAAATGTTCGTCCATTATTTCGCCCAATGCCGGACGGAAAATCAAATAGCTATTATATAAAATAAAACCTGACGCAAACAATGCTGCCCAATCATCGGCCGACTCATAGCCTTTACCAAAAAATAAAGCTACGCTAATGCCTATGAATGCCGCAATAGAAGTGATTGCATCACTACGATGATGCCAGGCATCGGCCTTTAACGAAGAGCTATGTGTTTCCTTACTACGCTTGATAACAATTCTGAAAGAAATTTCTTTCCAAATAATAATGGCGCCTAAAATAAAAAGCGTGAACGGTTTTGGCAGATCGTGTGGTGTATGAATATTAACCCAGCTTTCGTGAGCAATAATAACAGCTGATGCTATCAAAAATCCTACAACTAAAAAAGTAATTAAAGGCTCTGCTCTTCCATGCCCGTATGGATGGTTTTTATCTGCAGGTCGATTAGAATATTTAATACCAAATAAAACTAAAAACGAAGCGAAAATATCGGTGGTTGATTCAA
Organism: Bacteroidota bacterium; assembly: GCA_043749245.1. GTDB lineage: Bacteria > Bacteroidota > Bacteroidia > B-17B0 > Aurantibacillaceae > UBA4416. The sequence continues at coordinate 5,399 of JAYVDU010000271.1, forward strand.
TCGCATCTGCTATCAATGCATACGAGTTACCGAAGTATCCAGCTAACCATTTGATGATGGCCAAACTCGCATTACTTACAATACTAAAGTAAGTTGCTTTAACCGCCGTTTCTTCGTTAGTCATGTTGATAATTTAAGATGAAACTTAATTGATATTGATTTTTCGACAAAAAACAGTCCCGATACATCGGCATTTTTTATTTTCTTTTGCTTGACCAAAAGAAACAAAAGTCAAGAACGAACGCCATATTTTGTTTTTATACCCTCTAAAAGCCTTCGCACTAATTGCAATAAAAACAAAATTTCGCCCCGTTCGTCCACGCCAACCGCAATATTACCAATGTATGCGTTAATTCATATAACTCAATCCGATAGGTATCGGATTGACTAAGTAAAAAATTTAAATCAACACTTAGATCTCGTCAAAATCAATCACTACTTTTTCCGTTAACGGATGCGATTGGCAGGTTAAAATATAACCATCTTCTACTTCCGCCTCTGTTAATGCAAAATTAGCATCCATTTTTACTTTGCCTTCTATTACTTTAGCTCGGCAAGTACAGCAAACAGCTCCTTTGCAGCTAAAAGGCGCATCAACACCAGCTTCTATAGCAGCATCTAAAATCGTTAACCCTTCGGTATTTAATTTCATGTGTGTTTCGATACCATATTGTATCACTGTAATCTCGCTATTCACAGCCGCTCCCGTAACTTGGCCTTCTGCTTTAGCTACCGCATCAATTACCGCACTGAAATATTCTATATGTATTTTTTCTTTCGCAAGATGCAATCCTTCTAATGCTTGCTTAATATTTTCCATCATGGGAGCCGGTCCGCAAATAAAATATTCATCTGCATTTTTAGCATCGTAATGGTCAACAATCGCTTTTACGCGATCTACTGTTAGCAATCCTTTTTGTAAGTCATTAACCGCTGTTTTTGGAGCATCGTATACATTTACTAAGGTTAATTTATCCGCATTTTCAGAAACAATTTTTTCTAACTCCGCATTAAAGATGGTTGAGTCTTCATCTCTGTTAGCATAGATTAGTGTTAACTTACTTTGTTTTTCAACATACAATACACTTTTAATAATGCTCATCATCGGTGTAATACCGCTACCACCTGCAAATAACACATAGTGCTTTTTGTTATTACCTGATAATACCGAATGGAAATTTCCCATAGGCGTCATCACTTCCATCACATCACCCACTTTTAAGGTGCGATTCATATATGTGGATGCTCTTCCGTCTACCACTTCTTTAACAGCTACACGCCACTCTTTATCGCCATAAGGGCTACTGCACAAACTATATGAACGACGAATTTCTTCGCCATTCACGTTTAATTTAACAGTAATATATTGTCCCTGTTTAAATTGAAATTCGTGCTGTATTTGAGGGGGAACATCAAATGCGATAGAAACCGCATCAGTCGTTTCTCTTTTTATATCTTTTACTTTTAGGGAATGAAAACGTGCCATACTGTTTTTTTTAAGTTGCGTAAAAATAGAGGTTTTTATGGCATTATACCAAATATATTTAATTTATAATTCGGTTTTAACAACCTTGGAAACATAGAAATGACAACCAAACTAGATCTTCTCTGCGCCTTGGTAGTTTATAAAAAGCACGATTTAGTGTTTATAATAACATGACGTTATTTAAACCAATTAGTTTTCGGATTTTTACTGGTATTTATAACGGCTCTAATAACGACGAAATTCTTTTTTTCGTTTACTTGAAAGTGAATCATATAAGGAAATTTAGGAATTACTATGCATCTGACATCCGCGTATCTATTTTGAAAAAAAGGATTAGATGCAATAGAATTAATGGTTCGATTTACATTGCTTAGAAATTTATCAGCGATAAGTGCATCGATAGTATCATAATAACTTAAGGCTTTTTGAATATCATTAAAAGCTCGTTTATTAATTTTGATAAGATATGTCATTATTTTCTTTTGAGTTGCTTTTTTGCAAAAGACCAATCCAATAATTCGTCGTCTTTATCAGTTTTAATGCGGTTTAATACAAGTGTTTTATCTTCATCCGAAATATCATAAGGGTTTTCCTTTTTTAATTCAAACTTTACTTTCAACGCTTTTACAACAGCTTTTAAAGCATTCAATTGATCAATTGTAGTTGGGTGTGCTATAAATATGTTTTCAGTTTGCATAATAAAACAATTAATTGATTGTACCCTGTTAAATCACAAATAAGATTTCTACTTTTCAAAATATCTTTTTTATACAAATTTAAACAAAATAATGTGTAGTTACAATATGCTTAATATAACAGATAAGTAAATTAATCTCTTTCAATAACTACTTTTTTATACCAACTCTAATAATTTTTTATAAACGCCATCCACCTTGTTAGATAGGGCCTCCGTTGTGCCTTGCTCAATAATTTCACCTTTTTCCATCACTATAATTTTAGTAGCATGATGAATGGTTGATAAACGATGTGCGATAATAATAGATGTCCGATTTTTAGCTAATTCCAAAGAGGCTTTTTGTATTAGTTTTTCAGTTTCTAAATCAATTGACGACGTTGCTTCATCTAATACAAAAATAGGAGGGTTATATACATACGCTCTCACAAAGGCCACCAATTGGCGTTGCCCAGCTGATAACATAGCACCACGTTCTTTCACATTATAATGATAGCCATTAGGCAGTTTAGAAATAAATTCATGGATACCAATTTCTTTGGCGGCCATAATTACTTGTTCCTCTGTAATAGAAGGATTATGCAACGTAATGTTATTTAAAATGGTATCGCTAAATAAAAATACATCTTGTAACACCACACCAACCGATTCGCGCAGTTCATTTAAGTTATAGTTAGCGATAGAAATACCATCAATTAAAATTTCACCTTTATTAATTTCATAAAACCGACTTAGCAAATTAATAATACTTGATTTGCCTGCCCCCGTAGCGCCTATAATAGCAATGGTTTCGCCATGATTAATAGAAAACGAACAATCTTTAATAACGTAGTTTTCTTCTTTATAGGCAAACCATACATGTTTAAATTCTATATTTCCTCGTATGTGTTTAGCTGATAATATTCCTGTTTCGGATATTATTTCTTGATTATCAATCACTTTAAACACGCGATCAGACGCCACTATACCCATTTGTAAGGTGTTTAATCGATCAGCCAATAAGCGAATAGGGCGAAACACCATATTAATCAGCATAATAAAAAACGTAATTTCTCCTAGTTGTATATTATAGGTATTGGCTTTTAGTCCGGCAAACCACATGAATAGGGCAATAGAGACGGCCGATAAAATTTCAACTACCGGAAAAAATACGGAGTAATACCATATAGAACGAATGTTAGCTACTTTATGTTTTTCGTTAATAGCTTTAAATTTATCATACTCTATATTTTCTCTGTTAAACAATTGCACAATGCGCATACCCGATATATGCTCGTTGGTAAAGGCATTGAGCGATGCTACGGCATTTCGCACTTCGGTAAATGTTTTTTTAACACCATTTTTAAATAAGTTAGTGGCAATTAATAATAACGGAATGGTGCTTAATGTTACCAATGCTAATGCCCAGTTCGTGTATATCATCACGGATATAAAAATTAGGATGGTTAAAATATCTCCTGTAATTACAATAAATCCTTGCGAAAACACATCGCTCAAACTTTCAATATCTGAAACAGCTCTGGTAACAAGTGTTCCAACGGGTGTGTTGTCAAAATAAGTATTCTTTAATTTCAAGATATGTTTATACACTTGCTTACGCAGATCTTGCACAATATTTTGACCCAATAAATTAGTAACATACATATTTGTAAATTGTAATAAGGCTTCTAAAATTAATACGCCAACTAACAATAAACCCATACGATTCATAAACGCAAGTTTATCTGCCTTTGGTAAATAGCCTTTATCGGCAGGGTCTTCAATGCCTATGCAGTTTAGCGCTTCTTTAATTAAAAGTGGACGAACAATTGATAAAGCAGCTAAAGTCAACGTGAGTAATAATGCCAGTATAAATAATTTTTTATACGGTTTACTGTACGATAAAATTCGTTTAATTAATGTGAAGTTAATGCCTGATTTTTTCTCCTTATCCATAAATGAATATCGTGTTAGGGTATTGAATATGGCTTAAATACAAGGCATGCGCAGGAACCGACATTCCGGCATCGCTCCTGTTTTTATTGTCTATCACTATTTTAAATTCTTCTAAGGTCATTTTTCCTTTTCCTATTTGTAACAAGGTTCCTACGATAGAGCGAACCATGTTATGCAAAAAACGATTGGCTGTTATTTTAAAAACAAATTCCGTATCATTTAGTTTAACCCACTCTGCCTGATTTACCGCGCAATTGTTGGTTTTAGTTTGCGTATTCAATTTACTAAAACTTGTAAAATCAACCACTGTTAATAAACAAGCAGCCGCTTCGTTCATGGCTTGTATATCTAAATTGCCAAACACATAATATGAACTATTTGTTAAAAAAGGATTTTTTCGTTGATGAATAAAATACTCGTAGCTTCTACAAATTGCGTCAAATCTTGCATTCGCAGTATCATTTACTAATTGAATTGAATTGATGGCAATTTCGTAGGGCAAAATTTTATTGAGTTTGTAAATACAATTAGATTCATCTAAATGTAAATTAGGGTTACTTGAGTCAAAATGCGCATAATAATCTTTCGCATGCACGCCAGTGTCTGTTCTGCCACAACCAACAATACTGATGGGTTCTCCTAAAATAATTGATAATTTTTCCTGAATAATTTGTTGCACCGTATAAGGTGTATTATCCTGCACCTGCCAACCATTGTATGGCGCTCCATTGTATGCTAATTGTATAAAATAACGAGGCATTGGTCAAAGATACACATTTTTAAATCGTCTAAAAATACGGTTAGTTTGATTTTCAATTTTTATATGAGGATGTCAAAAGTACTAAAAGAGGCTGTTTAAAAAGTGGTTTTTGTCAGTTCGAGCCGAGTCGATAACTTAAAACACTTATTATTACAAGTATCTCGATTAGATGATGTGACAAAATTAAAAGAGGCCGCTTAAAAAGACAACGTCTTTTTCTGAATCTAACCCGTTTTTTATTTACTAGTAACCATTATTTAAAAATTGCCAAGTATCTTTTCAAGAAATAATTAGTTGTCGGTAATAATAAATTTTTCTGTTGCGACAACATCATTGTTTTCCGATACTCTTAAAAAATAAATGCCGGTTTCTAAATTTTCACGATTCAAAATGTATGACTGCCCAGAAATATTTTTAATTTGTTTTACTACTTGTCCTGCGGAATTATAAATGATTAGATTCACCTTATTTAAAACTGTTTTAAAAGTTAAAGTTGTTTCGTTCGAAAACGGATTTTGAGAGATGACTACTTTGTTTGTTTTAATGAAATTATCCGGAAGAGATAACGTCACCAAGCCACAATTATACGAAGACGGTGATGGCCAAACTGTATTAGTTCCAATTCTCACGCACTGTAAATCAGATCCGCCTTCAAAAGGGCAAAATAATTGTAACGGGCCATGTGTACTTCCAATGCCCTCTATGAATTTATAATATGGGGGTCCTCCTAAGTCATAAGTAAATGCTTTATGATAGTTGTTGCCAACTAAAACTGAATCGATTGATACAATATGAACAGCTGCGCAAGATAAAATACTTTTTAAAGTATCTCCTACATTCAAATTAAAATCATAGGCCAATGTATCCCTTCCATTATCAAATAAATAAACCTTTCTATTTGGAATGTCTTGCCTAAATGCTCCCCGATAAAATTTTCCGTAAGCATAGCCTGGGTTAGTTGGAGTTGGGTAAGTATATGTATAACCGTTTTGGTAAAGCTTATGATAAACAAAGGAACCAATAGTTGTATCCCCAGAAATAATCAAACTATATTGATCGTAAGTTACTATATTTGTGCCATTTCTACCATAATTTAATCCGTTCCATAGGCAATTTGAATCAGGGAATTGATGATACACATTTGTTTGTGCTTGACCTACTATTGAAGTCAAAGCTAAGGTTATCAAAAAAAAATAACTTTTTTCATGGTTTTAAATTTAAATAGTTTTACAGTAGTTAGGATATTGCTTATTACGAATTTAGGGAATTAATATGAGTATTAATATACCACTTAAAAGGTTTTTAGCACAATGCAAAACAAACAAATTTTTTTGCCTAAATTCAAACTCCAATAAACATTTTTTCTACAAAAACAGAACCTCTGATTAACTCAATATTCTAAAAAACTATTTAATTTGTCAACGATTCTATTATCCTAATTTTTTAGTAATCTTGTAAATGCTAAAAAATAATCTCCACACCTTTTTATATTTCATTACGCTATGCTTGTTTTCGCATACAATTGAAGCTCAAGCAAAAGACACCATCTTATTAATGAATGGAAATAAGGTTGTGGAACGGGTTATTGATACGTTAATTGGCGCCGTTACCATTGTTGATCCTGAGAAGCCTACAGCTAAATTACATTACGAATATGACGAAATCTATTGCGTGCGTTACGGGACTGGGTTAAAGGATTATTATTATTCTCAAGACTCTATCAATGGAAATTATTTTACACGCGACGAAATGGAGTATTATATTTTTGGAGAACGCGATGCGCGTAAAGGTTTTAAAGCTCGTGGTTGCTTAATTGGTGCCGGAATAACAGGTTTAGTCAGTGGTGGATTAGGTATCTTTTTTGCTCCTGTTTTTCCTTATGGTTATATGGGCTTAAGCGGCATTACGAAAGTGAAAATAAAGCACAGTACTATTAGTAACCCAAATTACATTGAACATGATGCCTATATTTTAGGGTATGAACGAGTAGCTCGAGGCAAACGCCGTATACAAGCATTAATAGGAGGATCAATAGGCTTGGTTGTTGGGTATGGTTTATACTTTGGGGTTTTAAAAGATAATTTACCTGCTACAATCAAAATCAGTTTTTAAAATTTTAGTTCAATGTTATGATACAAAAAAAAGTTTTATTACTTGGCTCTGGAGAATTAGGAAAAGAATTAGTTATTGCACTACAACGATTAGGGCAATACGTTATTGCTGTTGATTCATACAAAGATGCGCCAGCTATGCAAGTGGCGCATGAATGGGAAATTATTAATATGTTAGATGGAGCTGCGTTAGATGCTATCGTTGTCAAACATCAACCCGATTTGATTGTGCCCGAAATTGAAGCGATTCGCACGGAACGTTTTTACGATTACGAAAAACAAGGGATCACCATAGTACCAAGCGCTAAAGCAGCTAATTTTACAATGAATCGCAAGGCTATTAGAGATTTGGCAGCTAAAGAATTAGGATTAAGAACTGCTAATTATTTATACGCTACAACGCTGGAAGAATTTAAGAACGTGGTGTTAACTATCGGAATCCCTTGTGTTGTAAAGCCTTTGATGAGTAGCAGTGGCAAAGGACAAAGCGTTATTAAAACAGAACAAGACGTTGAAAAGTCGTGGAATTACGCCATGGAAGGCTCTCGTGGCGATTACAAGGAAGTGATTGTAGAAGAGTTCATCAAATTTAATTCTGAAATTACATTATTAACGGTGACTCAAAAAAATGGTAATACCTTGTTTTGCCCGCCAATAGGACATAGACAAGAGCGTGGCGATTATCAGGAAAGTTGGCAACCTTGCGCTATCAGCGATATGGATTTAAAAGAAGCGCAAGATATGGCCGCTAAAGTTACGAAAGCGCTTAGTGGTTCAGGTTTATGGGGCGTTGAATTCTTTTTGGCAGATAAGGGTATTTATTTTTCGGAACTATCTCCCCGGCCGCACGATACAGGTATGGTCACATTAGCGAATACACAGAATTTCAATGAATTTGAATTACATGCACGCGCTATTTTAGGACTACCAATTCCTGAAATAACCTTAGAACATGTTGGTGCATCAGCTGTGGTATTAGCAACTACCGAAGGAAAAAATCCGACCTATCCAGGTATCGAAGCCGTATTAGAAAACAAACTAACAGATGTGCGTGTGTTTAATAAACCTACAACTCGTCCTTACCGTCGCATGGCGATTGTATTAACGCACGATAAAATAGGTTCAGATATTGATGCTGTTAAACTCAAAGCCATCGCTTTAGCTGAACACATTACCGTTACTTCTCATTAAAGTTTTAAAGTATATTTCGCCTAAAAAGTTTTTTATTTTCTTGACAAAAGAGTTAACAAAATTCATTTGATGAAGTAAATAGTCAATCGGGTCTTGCATTACGTAATTTGCATAATAGACTTCTTTCATAATCCAAAAAGAATTAAAAATAGAACTTAGAAAACACTGATTACTATCATTAGAAATGATTTTATCTTTGACAATTTTAATTATCTTCTGATTCAGTGTTCTATTTAAACAATTTGGGTATCCGCTTGACACACACTAAATAGTTCATATTTTAGTTGGATGTTATACCCAAAAAATCAATAAGCCTATCTATGAAAATAAAAATTAAATGCCTGATAAATCAACAAAAATCAATGTGTGTCAAGCGGATACCCAAAAAAATAAATTATTGTACTGTTATTTTTTTAGTAAAAGATTTATTATTCATATTAAATTTAACAAAGTAAATACCCCTTGTTAAGTTTGACGGCAAATCGAAATGAATTTCTTTTTTCCCCGATTCTTGTTTCTCATTAATGATATCAGCTACTTTGGCCCCAACAAAATTAAATAATTCAACACAAACAAATGTTGATTCTTCAACAACATAAGTTAAGTTAAAAGATTCCTTACAAGGGTTGGGAAATAATGATGTATTTAAAATTGAATTATCTTCTAACGATTCCGAAATACCTGTTGCTGTAGTAGGTGTTAAGGTCATGGTTTGTAAACTTACTTTGTCTCCAGATGTAGAGCCTGTAAAATTAACACCCAAAAGAGCACAATACAAGTATCCTGTGCCGCTAGCAGGAGCCGTCCAAACAACAGTAAATGCACCAACTCTGGGGGTAGTATGCATG
>JAYVDU010000272.1:0-4675 GCA_043749245.1 Bacteroidota bacterium
AGCCCTTATTTTACTGGGCATCATAACCCCAGACTTAAGTCTGGGGTTACTAAATGTATCCCATTCATTTTGTGGACTTTAGTCCACTATCTCGGACAATAATGATAAATTATATAAGACTAAAAATGCTGTCACCTAAATATTTCACGGTTAAACATAAAAAAAGCCATTCTGAAAAGAATGGCTTTTTAAACAAATAATTTAACTTTTACTTTTTAATAATAAATTCAGTGCGTCTATTTTTTTGATGTTCTTCCTCTGAACAGGTCGATAAAACTAATCCATCGCAAGAGCAACCGTTTACTAATTTTGTTTCACCATAACCTTTGCCAGTAATTCTCTCTGGTTTGGTAATATATTTTTTAATATAATTAACAGTTGAATTAGCTCTCTTATCAGATAATATTTGATTATAAGCCTTAGTATCTCTACAATCGGTATGTGCGCTTAATTCTACCACTATAGAAGGATGATCGTTCATAATCTTTATAATTTTTTTCAATTCGATTTCTGCATCTGGTCGTATAGAATATTTATCCAAATCAAAATATATAGGGCTCAATTCTGCAATTTTACCTAAGTCTGTTTCAACTTCAATTTTTTGAGCTATAACTTCTTCTTTTGTAAGAAGAACAACATCTGCATATATAATAAGATCTTTTGTAAAACTACTTGCTACATTCTTACCATCTGTATAGTTTTTCTTTTTACCAATTAAGTTAAATTTTTTATCAGATTCGATTGCGAAAGAATAAGATCCTAATGCGCCTGTAGTTATTGTATCAATAATGTGTTTATCATCATCAAGTAGTGTTATAAATGTATTGGACAGTTGTTTATTATCTTTGTCTTTTGCAATTCCTTTAAGTGTTTTTTTAACTTCTGGTACTTGCAAAAATTCCACTGTATAAATATCATCGTCGCCACTACCGCCAATTCTATTTGAAGAAAAATAACCTTTATGAGTTTTAACATCTTCAATTACTGCAAAGTCATCATACTGTGTATTTAACGGAGCTCCAGCATTATAGGTGTTTTCATAGCTTGAACCTTTAATTGAGCTCATAAAAACATCAAGTCCACCTAAACCAAAACGTCCATTTGATGAGAAATAAAATGTTTTATCTCCTGATGCTAAAAACGGAAACATTTCATCCCCTTCAGTATTTATAGTGTTACCTAAATTTTCTGGTTTTATCCATTCACCTTTGTCATTTTTTGATGTTTTGTAAATGTCTGTTCCACCAAAACCACCAGGCATATCACTCACAAAATACATTGTATTTCCATCAGCAGATAAACAAGGGTGTCCAACCGAATAACCGTTATTATTAAACACAAAAGGTTCTGCTTTTAACCAGCTTCCATCTTTATAAGTACTAAAATAAATTTGTAATTCAACAATTTTATCTTTGTTTTTATCATGGTAATGATTTCTCGTAAATGCTATAAAAGTACCTTCCTTATTAAAGCTTGCAGGCCCATCATGCATTTTACCATCTAAACTTTTATTAAAGATTACAGGATCTTTTAATTGACTACCGTCAACTTCTGAAACATAAATATTTAAAAATGGTTTCCCGTTTAAATTATATTTCTTTTTAAATAATTTAGAATTAGCTCTAGTAGAAGTAAAAACAATACTATTTTTATAATAACATGTTCCGAAATCTTCAGCATTTGTATTAATATTTAAATGCGTTAATTTATACTTACCATTATCTTTTAATAAAATCGGTAATTTAGATTTATTAGCAACATAATCTTTACCACGTAAATCATTTGGTGCCAAGGCTACAAACTTATCCATACAAATCCCAGCTTCCTCATACTTACCGTTACTTTTCAATACCATAGCGTAGTTGTAATAGTCTTCTGGTAACACACCTTGGGGCTCACTCACTAATTTTGCATATACAATTTCTGCCTGAGTAGTATTATTCATTTTAGTATAGCTTTTGGCTAGTTTACGCTGACCATCTAAGGTTAATTTATCAGCTTGTGTATAGGCATCAATCGCTTTATTGTAAGAGTAGCTAAAAGCGTATTTATCGCCTTTTAATTCTTGACTAGATTTTTCTTGAGAAACAGCACACATGCTAATTCCTAGAAATACAATAATTGGAATATATAATTTTTTCATTTTTTTATGTATAAGTGTTTAATTAAAAATATCTTGGTGAACGAATTTGTTTTTTGCTAGAAAGATTAAAATCATATCTTAATATAATTTCATGACTTCCATTATTATACTTAAACGTTCTAACACCATAAGAATAATCAAAGGAATAGCCTACATGAAATTGGCTTGTAACATCAAGTCCAATTAAGCCTCCAAAAGCATCGCCAGTTCTGTACATCACACCAAGTAATAATTTTTTCGCAATTACAAATGATGCTGTAACATCTGCTTGAATAGGTGCTGCTGGAGTTACCTTTACAAAAGTTGTAGGTTTAAATTCAAGATTATCAGATAACTTAATCATTGTACCAGCAATAAAGTAATAATGTCTTTGCTCTTTACCAGCCCATGTTGATCCATTAGGAAGATTAACTACCAAATAATTATTTTGTATAATATTTGGGATTGATATTCCTGCATAAAAACGTTCTCTTGAATAATAAGCACCGAACCCAAAATTTGGATTTACTTTATTGCTAATATTATTTTGGAACGATGGATCTGCTTGTTGGTTTAATTGAAGTGAATTCAAATCTGCCTGAAATATATTAACACCAGCACTTAACCCTAAAGCTAATTTAGATTTGGTGTTTAACTTCATGATATAAGCAAAATCAGCAAAAACAGCCGTGTTATTCGTTGGTCCAATTTTATCATTAGTTAAAGATAAACCAAGTCCTAAATGTTCATTTTTTAAAGGGGCATGCATGGTTAATGTTTGTACAATTGGTGCACCTTTATAACTTACCCATTGAGATCGATGCAAAGCGGTTACAGATAAAGCATCACGGCTTCCGGCATATCCGGGATTAATTACTAATGTATTATACATATAATGCGTATACATTGGTTCTTGTTGAGCTTGTATCGTCTCCCATCCACAGGCTAGTATCAATACGACAGCTATTTTTAATGTTTTCATGTTGTTATATTTTATTTAATAAATGTTTATTTTATAATTTTATTTAGACAGATAAATTGTTCCTTTATAAATAGCTGAACCATCTCCTAAATCAAGAATATAGAAGTAAGTTCCCATAGGTAAATCATCACCACCAATTTTTAGTCCTTTAGTTGATTTCCCACTCCAGTTATTTTGGTAAGGACTAGCTTGAAACACTTCACTACCCCAACGATTATAGATAGTAAACTTATTTGAAGGATAATTATCTATACCTCTAATAACAAATAAATCATTTATATCATCACCATTTGGAGAAAATCCTTCTGGAATAAAAAAGTCAGTTGGATATGTTTCGATAGATGATACATTATTAGCCATATTATTATCTATTTCATTACCATATACGATAGCTGTATTTACATAATTTCCTCCTGTAATAACATCAGCTGTAATCGTTAATATTTCGGATGATCCATTATTCATATTACCAATTACCCATACTCCAGTTGACGGATTATAAGTACCAGTTGATACTGTTGATGAAACATACGTGTAACCACTTTGTAAAATCTCTGTTACCGCAACACCAGTAGCATTAAGTGGCCCATTATTAGTTACAGTAATAGTAAATATTACAGAAGTTCCTAAAAATGGATGGGTCTTATTTACTGTTTTAACTATGCTTAAATCTACAAGGCAATTAATCACACTAACTGAAACAGAGGAAGGTGCAGAAGAGCAAGTACCATTTGAAACTGTTAATGAATAAGTTCCTGCATTTGTCAATGAAGCTGACGAAATGATAGGATTTTGCACATTAGAAGTATATCCATTAGAACTTGTCCAGGAATATGTTCCACCTGCAACTAGTGTCGATGTAAAATTGATTGAACTCCCAATACAAACTGGAGAGTTACTACTTGCAATAACAGTAGGTGATTGAATAACCGTTAATGAAGCATCAATTGAAGTAGCATTTGGTAAACAAGAACCACTTACAACTACATTATAATTTAAAGCAGCATCTGTTAAAGCTACGGGGTTAATAATTAAAGATGCAGTAGTAGCTCCAGAAATATTACCACCATTTAATATATTAACTAATCCTTTTCTCCATTGATAAGTTAAACTTGTGCCTGTAGCGGCTACTGTAAAAGTTGCTGAACTTCCAATACAAGCCGTTTGATTTGATGGCTGCGAAGTAATTACAGGTGAAGAATTTATTGTTAACGAAACATTGATAGATGTAGCGCTTGGCACGGAAGATCCGCTTACAACCACATTATAATTGGTTGCAACATCCGCAATACTTGCCGGGTTAATAGTAAGAGTAGCTGTTGTTGCTCCTGAAATATTTCCACCATTAATTAAATTAACCAATCCTTTTCTCCATTGATAGGTTAATGCTGTTCCTGTAGCTGATACAGAAAAACTAACTGAGCTTCCTGCACAAGCTACTTGATTAGTAGGTTGCGTAATAATAATTGGAGGAGAAATTGGTCCGCATGTTCCAGCTGGTATTGTAATAGTAGATGATGTAACATTTAATGCACCATTAGTCGTCAATGCTCTACCATTAACTGTTGCTC
>JAYVDU010000273.1:0-4674 GCA_043749245.1 Bacteroidota bacterium
TCTCCCTTCGTTTTTTCTCCTAATTGGATATTCTGGATAACTACCAATGATAGTTTCCTTACATTCTGTTCAAACTCTAAGAAATAAAAAGAATGAGGTGATTTCTATGTGACAATATACCTCTTGGGTTATTTAGAAACATTTGTACTCTCATTCTTCTTCACCATATATTGTAAATTTATATAATTTTACAAACATAGGAGTTACATAGGAAACATAGGTTATTAAGCATTCTATGTGAACTATTTGCCTATGTGGTTTGGACTATTTATTATATTGGTATTAGTTTATATAACTTATTCTATTGAAAATGAAGAAGAGCCAACTACATCTTCTCTAATCTGCCCCAAACGCCCAATGGCAAGTTAATGCCACTTTTTGCTTCTAAATACAATTCGCCTATGCTTAAATTCGATTTATGTTTTGTTGCAAATGGTTTTAATAAATTCTGTGGCACTAACGCCGAAAAGCCCAGTGAATAAGCATTTAGAATAAGCAAGTGTTGCTTAGGATCTAAAATTTGTAACACACTATCAATCATTTCTAAAATATTATCTTCCAGTTTCCATTTTTCGCCATTAGGACCATGACCAAAAGCAGGTGGATCTAAAATAATGCCTTGATATAAATTGCCTCGTCGTTGTTCTTTTTTCACAAATTTAAGCGCGTCATCTACCATCCAACGGATATTATCTAAATTAGAGTTTTGCATATTTTCATTGGCCCAACTTACTACTTGTTTAATACTATCTACATGCGTGACATCGGCACCCGCTGCACGAGCGGCAATAGAAGCCCCACCTGTGTAGGCAAATAAATTTAAAAACTTTGGTTTATCTAGTCCTACTAAAAATTGATGAATCACATCCCAGTTACAGGCTTGTTCTGGAAAAATACCAACGTGTTTAAACGAGGTTAATCCCAATCTGAAATCTAAGGTTTGAGTGCGGTGTTGAACACTATTTAAAGGATATTCGATATGCCATTGCTCTGGCATTTTCTTCAACATTTTCCATTCACCACTAGAGGATGATTTAGAAATAAATTTTACGTGCGCTTGTTTTTCCCATTCTGCTTGGGTATATATTTTCTTCCAAACCGCCTGTGGTTCTGGGCGAATGGTGATGTATTTGCCAAAGCGTTCAAGCTTTTCAAAATCGCCACAGTCTAATAATTCGTAGTCGTTCCAATGTGTTGGTGTCAATAATTCCATTTTATAAAAATAAGTTTTTACTTTTTAGTTATCAGTTTTTAGTTATCAAAGTAGTGAATAGTGCACTGTTGATAATGCGTTTGTATTTTACTAAAACTAAGATTGTAAAATAGATAACTTGACCTATTATTAAAAACCAGGCACTACAAAAAATACAATCCCAAGAAAACACAACTCATCTCAAACAACCTATATTATATGGCTAAATCAAGCAATTCATCCTTCGTTTCAATTATAACTGTATTCTTTTTTTGGGGATTTTTAGCGGCGTCCAACGGCATTTTCATTCCTTTTTGTAAAACACATTTTCATTTAAGTCAGTTTCAATCTCAGCTAATCGACAGTGCTTTTTTTGGCGCCTATTTCATAGGTTCATTAGTATTATATATGATTTCACTAAAATTGAATTCAGACATCATTAATAAATTAGGCTATAAAACTACTATTATTTTAGGACTCAGTATTTCTATTATAGGTGCGTTAGTGATGATACCAGCGATTAACAGCGGTTCGTTTCCTTTTATTTTAATGGCGTTTTTTATTATTGCTTTAGGGTTTTCGTTGCAACAAACATCCGCCAATCCTTTAATTTTAAATTTAGGAGATCCCGCCACAGGCTCTCATCGTCTAAATTTTGCTGGTAGTATTAATTCTTTTGGTACAACAATAGGGCCAATATTGGTCAGTGTGTTGTTGTTTGGAAAAGCCATTGCTGGCGATGCCGACAAAGAATCTGCACCAATTTCATCCATCAATATTTTGTATATTATTTTAGCGGTTGCTTTTGCTCTTGCTGCTGTTATTTTATACTTTACTAAAATTCCGAAACTTCAAATAGAAGAAGGGGAATCAACGATGAAAGTTTTAAAAACACCCTTGCAAGTGATTTGTGTATTTTTGCTCTTTGTGATTTTATTATTTGTTTATAGCTCTATAAGCGCCTATTTATCAGTATCTCCAAGCTATGTATTTTTAAGCAGTATCACTTTATTTTTAAGTAGTGTATTTGGTTTATTATTGATGCAATATCAAACCATCAAAAAACAAAATCGTTTCGAAACAAAATCTTATCCTCAAGTTATATTAGGGATGGCGGCTATTTTTGTATATGTGGGCGTTGAGGTGGCGATACAAAGCAATTTAGGGTCTTTATTAAAGTTGCCTGAATTTGGTGGATTACAAAATTCTGAAATTGGCCCTTATATTTCTATTTATTGGGGAAGCTTGATGATAGGGCGGTGGACGGGCTCTATCGGCGCATTTAAGTTAAGTAAATTAAACACTACCCTACTTACCATCGCTGTTCCTTTTTTAGCATTCTTCTTAGTTCTGTTTATGAATTATTTGAATGGTGCTTCGCCAAATCAATTTTTTATGTATGCGATATGCGTTGCTTTTTTAGTAGGAGCATTTTTTTTAGGAAAACAAAAGCCTGCCTTAACGTTAATTATTTTTGGTAGTTTAGGAACGCTGGCAATGCTTATAGGTTTGCTAACAGTAGGCAAATTGAGTGTTTTTGCTTTTTTAAGTGGCGGATTGTTTTGTTCTATAATGTGGCCTTGCATATTTTCTTTAGCAATTGCAGGTTTAGGAAAATACACAAGCCAAGCATCTGCTTTTTTAATTATGATGATTGTTGGTGGTGCTGTTATTCCGCCAATGCAAGGCTATTTAGCAGATAAAACAAGCATACATAGTTCATATATTATTCCTGTATGTTGTTTTGCTTTTTTAGCATGGTATGCTTTTAAAGTAAAAACGATATTAAAAATAGAAGGTATTGATTACGATGCTGGCTCTGAAGTAGCGCATTAATAGAGGGAATTCTTCTAATAGGGAAATAACCGCCTCATAGACAAAAATAAGTGAAATTTTTTATTTTACATTTTTTTCTTTGACGAAAAAAAGTAACAAAAAAAGTCAAGGCGAAAAGCCATATCCATTTTTTCTTCGCTCAAAGAACCTTCGCAGCACCACCAGAAAAATCTGTATATCGCTCCTTTTATTCATGTCTTTTTATTTTACCTTTCGGGATAAATGATTGCTTCGCAATTCGCTAAACCAGCCGCACCACCACCAATGTATGTGTTAGTATATTTAACTCGATTTTACCATAAATGTTGAAGAACCGTAATAATTTAATAAGTATGAATTTACAAACGAAATAGCTACATTCGTGGTAATAAAAAAGCTTTATGAAATAGCCACTAACAAAGGGTTTGTTGCAAACAAACATTAATGAAGACAGGCATATTCCATACCGCGTAACGCGGCACGAGCTATGACAACAAAAAAACAACATCAACATATGAATTTTAATTATAACAAAACTAAGATTGTGGCCACTATGGGTCCGTCTACCGAAAACATTGCCGTTCTTGAAGAATTATTTTTAGCAGGTTTAGATATTTGCCGCATCAATTTTTCTCATGGCGATTACGAACCAATCAAACATGTTGTAGATAATATCCGAATATTAAATAAAAAATTAAATCGTAATGTTGGTATTTTAGGAGATTTGCAAGGGCCTAAATTACGCATTGGCGTGATGGAAAATAACGGTGCTGAATTAATCAATGGCAACGAAATAACTATTACAACAAAGGAATGCATTGGTACAGCAGAAAGAATATTTATGACCTATCCTCAATTTCCACAAGATGTATCTGCAGGAGAATTAGTATTAATTGATGATGGAAAAATTACACTTAAAGTTATTGAAACTAATCGTAAAGACGAAGTGCGCGCCTTGATTATAGCGGGGGGTACGTTATCCTCTAAAAAAGGGGTGAATTTGCCAAACACCAAAATATCCTTGCCTTGCCTGACACTAAAGGATTTGCGCGATTTAGATTTCGCACTTGAAAATAATTTTGAATGGATCGGATTATCCTTTGTAAGAAGTGTAACGGATATCATCGAATTAAAAGACATCATTCGCTCTAAGAAAAAACCAGCGCGTGTGATTGCTAAAATTGAAAAACCAGAAGCAATTAAAGAGATTGATAAAATTATTGAAGTAGCAGATGGCGTGATGGTAGCACGCGGAGACTTAGGCGTAGAGATGCCTATGGAACAAGTGCCGTTATTACAAAAAATGATTGTGAACAAATGTATTCTTGCATCGAAGCCTGTAATTATTGCTACGCAAATGATGGAGAGTATGATTACTGCTTACACACCAACAAGAGCAGAAGTGAACGATGTGGCTAATGCAGTACTTGATGGTGCTGATGCGGTGATGTTGAGCGCAGAAACATCTGTGGGGCGTTACCCAGTTAAGGTTATTGAATACATGAAACGTATTATCACACAAATAGAAAGCGATGATCGTATTTATTATAAAGAACATCAACCTGAATTAAAAACAGTTACCTACATTACGGATAGTATTTGTTATAACGCCAGCGTGATGGCTAAACAGGCTAATGTAACAGCTATTGTCTCGATGACACACAGTG
>JAYVDU010000274.1:0-14356 GCA_043749245.1 Bacteroidota bacterium
GCCCAGGTATTATTTTTTTTACGAACTTGTATTAGTTTCGGGCTATTTGTAACTAAACTCCATAGATTTGAATTTTTATCAAAATTTATTCCTGTTACAAATAACGGCGCAGCCCCTTGATAACCGATCATTGGGCTATTGGTATCCGAAATAACCGCAGTTAATTGATTATTAGTAATCTCAACAATGCCCGAACTCATGCAGCCAAAGGCAATATGGTTTTTATTATTAGGATCAATTGCTACACAATTTATATCCTGTACATAGTTAGGAATAATATTACCTAAAGAACTCCATTCGTTATTTTGATAAATACTAGCAGTTCTATTAGTAAAAACATTAGAATATGTTTCGCCTAAATTGGTTGGAGCTAATGCAATATTCCCATCTTTGATAGCAATATCATTGGCATAATTATATGCCGGACCATTTAACACCACTTTGATATTTGAATAGGTTCCCTTACTATCAATTAAGCCATAATTATTATCAGCTAAATATAATTGGTCTTTGCTTTCATAGTATAAATCATTAATGTTTGCATATATGCCGCCATTATATTGTGTAATATAATTATTTTTAATTCCATTTGGATTATAATCTGAAGCGCCCCATTGGTCGTTAATAACGATGACATTATATTTAGAATAATCGTATATTTTTTTGTTGGTGCTATTACTTTTATAAGGGTACTTGCTCCAATTTATTCCGTTATATTGGTATAATGTGTCGGCAAAGTCAACATTAGTTTTAAGTTTTTCAGAATAGTTTGCCATAATTTTCCCATCAAAATTAACAACTCCGTTGTAAGGACCTGCAGGTATGCCTGTGTTTAAGGATTTCCAATTTTGATAATTACTTAAATTAGCATTTATTTTTCCATAAAATAAACCAACATTTGTAGCTGCAAAAATAGCACTATCATTACTAGTCACTTGATATACTTTGTAATTTAAAGTAATGTTTCCAATGTAATATGTGTCTTTAATTTCTAATTTTTGAGTATCAAATACGATGATGCCGAAACCACAAGCAATGTAAGCGAACGTGCCTTTAAAATAAACTTCATTAATTGTTTTATTACCTGTTATAGTTTTGCGCTTGATATCCGATACATTAACAATAGAGCCATCTGGTTTTATAACATCAATGTTAGTATTACTGTAAATAACAATGAGGGCATCATTGGCATCACACTTACGAACCAATTGAACACCAACATCCGACAAGCCATCAATTTTTGTCATTTTTTCAATGCTATTATCATTCGTGTTGTATTTTGCTAAACCCTGTCCGTTTGATACATACACGGTGTTGCCGACCTTAGCAACACTATTGGTATAGTTATATGAAAGATGATCAACCCATTGCCCTACTTTCACCTGCGAAAAAGAATATAGATTAATGGATATTAATAATATGAGGAATTTATTTTTTAATGACATAGCCTAATAACGAAATTTGTACGTGTTTATTGTATTAATATATCATAAATTTAGTGTAATTATTTGTGCTTTCAAATGCGATGCTTAAAGTATTTTAAGCTATTTATACTAATCATCACAAATAAGTAGCCTAACCCACATAGGCACATAGTTCACATAGAATACTTGTTTATAACCTATATTTTCTATGAATCTATAAGGTTTAAAATGGGCTGTGTATTAAATATATTTAGGATTATTTAAAATAATCTGGATGAATATTCCAAGTTAATAACTCCTTGTAGCGCTCTGTAAGCTCAATGATGAATACATCTGGCTTTTCTTTCAGTAATAGTTCGGGCGACGGAATGCCATCTATAAATAACTGACGTTTGGTGATTTTTGAAAATAAATAATCAAAACCTGGTTCAAGGGATTCTAAAAACGAATCATGTACAATTAATACATGTGGAATTTTGACTGTATTTTTTTCGTTAAATTGAATTTGATATATAGTATCTGTAAAACAATGTTTAAGTGCTAACATATTTGCTAAATCCTTTCCAGAATCTATTGCCGAATCTTTTATGGAAATATCATTAAAGGTGATGATGTTTGTAAAGTAAGGTTTTAACCTCTGAGCTAGGGCTTTACAGGCAATTGCACCCGCTAATAAATTCCAATGCGTATCGGTTTTATAATACAACAGCTTACCTGATGTTTTTTTATACGATAATAAGATGTTCTTTAAATTTAGGGCTTCCGGAAATGCCTGATGTAGCTGATCGTAACGATTATCCTGTTTTTGTGTATAGTAAGCCGGAAGATATTGCGGATACATACTTTGCTTGCTTGGACAAATTAATAATTGAAATTGTATGTTATTTTTTTGACAAAATATTTGAATGGCTTTCAGGTTGGAAACTACTTTTCGTAACTGATTCGCATTCCATTGGTAATAGCCACAATGCTCATTGAGCCCCAAACTATCAAAAATAGAAGCGTTATAATACAACCACTTGTTTTTCCCTACAATCACTTTATCACTTGCTGTATAAGATTTTAATGAAACTTTTTTGATGTAATTCAACGTTTTGATATACGCGTATTTATAAGGAAAATGATCGATGAAATAAGCTTCGTAATGCTCCATAAAACCTGATAATCCGGAGGAATCGTACACTGGAAAACTTAATTTTTCTTTATTGGCAATCGTATCAATCTCGTATTTTTTGACAGTAAAAAATAAAATGAAGTTGACGCATAGCACCCCTATAAACACCAGCGTTGTGAGGTTTTTAAAGAATGATGTATGTGACGTTAGTTTCAACTTAAAATCTATAATAAATAAAAGGGTTATACGAATTGCTCATGACTTCCATCACGCACCAGCCAAATAATACAATGAGCATCAACGATTCCATCATTCGGTAAGTTGAAAAACGAAGTTGTTTACGTTTTAATGCTTTAAGAATTTGCTGATGTATAAAGCCTGTCGACAAAATACCACCAACGATGCAAATGCCTATAAAATAAGGCGTTGTGTACGATCGGATATCAGGCATTGTTTCGGTGTCAGAGATAAACAAACACATTTTTTTCAGAATGATAAGTGCTTCATCAATAGAGTTGCTTCTAAATAATACCCAACCAATCATCACCACTAACCATACATAAAGCTGTTTCATAAACGAAGGAATTTTTTTGGTGAATGGATGTTTTGTCAATCGCTCCATAATTAAAAAGAATCCGTGAAATAATCCCCAAGCAAGGAACGTGAAATTAGCACCATGCCAAAAACCGCATAGCACAAAGACAATTAATAAATTGAGGGCTGTAAAAAAAGTGCCTTTGCGATTGCCTCCTAAAGGAATGTAGACATAATCTCTAAACCAATTAGACAATGAAATGTGCCAACGTTGCCAGAAATCCTGGATGCTATGGGCAGAGTAGGGGATGTTAAAGTTTTTCTTAAATTCAAAACCAAACATCTTTCCTAGTCCTATGGCCATATCGGAGTAGCCCGAAAAATCGAAATAAATTTGAAGCGTGTACGCAAAAACACCAAGCCAGGTATAAAGTGCGCCGTATGCTGTTGTATCAGCATTAAAAATAGTATCAGCCATTAAGCCGGCGGTATTGGCGATGATCATTTTTTTGGAAAGCCCGTAAATAAAGAGTTTAGAACCATTTCGTAATCTGTTCCAAATATGTTTTCGGCTGGTGAGTTGTGTTTCCACATCGTGGTAACGAATAATAGGACCAGCAACCAACTGCGCAAAGTTGACAATATACAAACCCATTTTAGGAAAATTAAGTTGAGCTTTGGCCTTGCCTCTGTATATATCCACTAAGTAGGAAATGGAGTGAAAGGTATAAAATGAAATGCCTAGGGGCAAGGTTAAGGACTTGAAGTAAGCAGTATCGAAAGAAAGTGTGTGTGCGAAAAAGCCAGCGTATTTATAATAGAATAAGACCGAAACATTAGTAAACACGCCTATGAACAAAGCTAGTCGTTTTTGTGAACTGCGTTCTATCACAATGCCACATACATAATTAAAACAAATGGACGATAGTATAAGCCATGCGTAGGTGGTTTCGCCCCATATATAAAACAAGAGACTAAAAAACAGAAGGGTGTAGTTCCTGAATTTAGTAGGTGTGAGGTAATAACCCAACAAACACAGCGGCAAAAAGAAAAATAAAAAAATGGAGGAACAGAAAACCATCAGTGTTTGTTTGAATCAAAAATAATAAAATTTAAGGTTCTTCGACATATTTAGTGGAATTGAGTTATATAAATTAGCGCATACATTGGTAATAGTGCGGCAGGTGTGGACGAACGGAGCGAAATTTTGTTTTATAGCAATTAGTGGGCAGACTTTTAGAGCGTGTAAAACAAAATATGGCGTTCGTTCTTGACTTTTGTTTCTTTTGGTCAAGCAAAAGAAAAAATAAAATCCATTTTTTATCGAAGAATTAAATTTAAGTTCGAACTGAACTAATGCGGTTGTTTTATTACTTATATTTGGAGTTCTACAATGGTCTTGTAGTACAACGGATAGTATTTGGGCCTCCGAAGCTCGAGATCCAGGTTCGATCCCTGGCAAGGCCACTACAGATAATAATGTTTTATTTTTAGAAGCTGGAAATTATGACGTTTTTAATTGTAAAGAAGTTTCTTTATTAAGCTCAAAACAATGATATATGAAAAAATACCTTTTTAAAATTTTAATACTTTTGGCTTGTATAGTTATAAGTTTTATTTATTATAAACATTGGCTAGAAGAAAAAATACTTAAAAAGGTATCTTTAGATAAAGTAACTCTTAAAGATAGTTACAAGGGTTTTTTTAATAAAATTATTTCAAAAAATGTAGATACTAGCAAGGTTGGTTTTTATTACATTAATATATGGCGAACATCTTGTATCCCTTGCCTAAAAGAAATGCCATACTTAGATTCACTTACAGGTAGCTTCAACGATAATGTAAAAGGTTTTACTATTACTGACCAAGATGATGATAAAATAAAAAAGTTTTTAATTGATAAAAACGTACATCTAAAACATATAATGTCAATTAACGATATGGAAAATTTTGTTGCTGGTTTAAGTAATGAAGGTAAGATTACGAAATATACATATCCAGTACATATCATCTTAAATAAAAAACTCGAAATACTATATTCATTTATGGGCTCTTCAGTGGATTACAAAAATATAATACTTGAAGTCAATTTGAAAAAATACAAATTAATAAAATAATTTATTTAGAAGGTGTTTTTTAATTGACTACCGTTTTAATTTAAATTTGAGTTATAAACTGTGAGGAAGATTTATTTCATCACTAACTGAAAAATAAAATGATTAATTTTACGTAGAGTCTGTTTAAATTTATATTGTAATAATTGTTACAACGTATTTTTGATTGAAAAGAGGCAAATTTTGCAGAGATAGTTGGCTACTATCTCGAAAAATTTAACGAATTTCCAGACAAAAAGACGTATAACAAAATTATTAGATAAATTTTAAACAGGCTCTTAGTTGTAACCTCCTTATTTTGACACATAAAAACATATTAGTTATACAAACAGCGTTTATTGGTGATGCTATTTTAGCATCGTCCGTACTCGAAAAATTACACGCGTTTTTTCCGCAGGCTAAAATTTCTTTATTAGTGCGCCAAGGCAACGAATCGCTTTATCAGGAACATCCCTTTTTACACACCTTATTAGTGTGGAATAAAAAAGAAGGTAAATACAAGAGCTTGTTTCAGTTACTTAAAATGGTTCGCAAGCACCAATTCGATACCGTTATTAATTTGCACCGTCACGCCAGTTCAGGCTTTATTACTGCTTTTTCGAAGGCACCATATACCAGCGGTTATAACAAAAATCCTTTTTCGTTTTTATTTAATTACAAAGCACCGCATTTAATTGGTGATGGACGACATGAAATAGAGCGTTACAATGATCTTATAGAAACAATTACCGATAAAACAGTTGCTAAGCCCAAACTTTACCCAACATTCAAGCAGTTTTCGGCTATTGAACCCTATATTAAATTACCTTTTGTTTGCATGGCACCGTCGTCGGTTTGGGCTACCAAACAATTACCGCCGCATAAGTGGGTAGAGTTGTGCAATAATATTGCTAACCAAACAACCATTTATTTATTAGGTGCAGCAAGCGATACAGAGCTATGCATGCAAATAAAAGAAAAGACCAAGCACACCAACGTAGACGTATTAGCAGGTAAATTAGCCTTATTAGAATCCTGCGAATTAATGAAGCATGCATCTATGAATTATGTGAATGATAGTGGACCGTTGCATTTGGCTTCTGCGGGTAATTCTCCAACCACTGCCTTTTTCTGTTCTACGGTTCCTGAGTATGGTTTTTACCCATTAGCCACTAATTCAAAAGTAATTGAAGTTAAGGATTTATATTGCAAACCTTGTGGATTGCACGGATTTAAGGCATGCCCTAAAAATAATTTCAGGTGCGGAAATGAAATTGTAATTTCTTAAAGCTATAATTTGATAGTATTCGTCACCGATGATACGATGGTAAATTTCTTTTCGATTGTTTGAAGCGTTTCTTTAGCACCTTCGTATCGGAATTCTAATTTATAAGTACCCGGCTGTAAATAAATAATTTCACTTTGTAGGTTATAGTTTAAATTACAAACCCAGGTCACTTTTTTGCCATTATCTAAAAAAATACTGCCATAGCCTTTGCTTACCTTAGTTAAATAAACGTTTCCAGGTGTTGGTACTTTAACGGTATTGGTGGTGCTTTGTAAAATTTCGACGTCATTTAATTTGATTCGAGGTAAGGTTAATATTTCTAAATCATATTTTCCGACAATGTATTTTTCGATTTTACCAAAATCCTGTATGGTCAATGTATTCATCTCTCCTTTTTTTCGGACGACTGTTGTGGGATAGTAATTGGATGTTATGCCTTCTAACTCTAGTTTTAAGTAGCCTTGCGGAGCATCAACTGGTATCAAATTGTGTTTTCCTTTTTGTATAACAATGTTTTTTTTCTCAATGGGTGGAATGGTATGTACTACTAAATCATAATTGCAATTTGGGCTCAATACTAAGGTATCAGGGTTACCGCGATGATTGATGGTATGTAAATAATTATATTTTACTTGTTTGGTATTTGAATCGTAAAAGGTCATATTCACATCCGTTTCGGTAGGTTTTTTAGTAATGTCTAATAAATCTACCTGTACAGTTGTTTGCGAAATAGCTTCTGTTAATACAAGATTTAGAACATCTTTAAAATTAGCTTCATTACTTACATCATAAAATTTACCCATGCAGCCAAACACGTCTGCAAATTTCACATCAAGCCCAACGCCAATAACAAAGGGTCTTAAGAAGATTCCTTTTTTTTGTAAAGCAGCTGATACTTCACAGGGATTCCCGCCACATTCTTCAATTCCATCTGTAATTAAAATAATAATATTACGGCAATTGCTGCAAGGTGTAAAATCAGCGGCAGATTCCCCTAAAGAATAAGCAATAGGCGTAGTGCCTAAAGGTTCTAATTTTCGAATCCGTTGTTTTATTTTTAAGGCATTGGAATTAGCGTTGGCAAAGGGAATTTCGAGCTTCGTGTCTTTGCAATTACGCTCGGGTTTAATAAAGGTTGTATGTCCGTAGCAACGCAGAGCCAATTCTAAATTCGGAATGGTTTTAAGGCTGTCTAAAAATTCGCCCATTATTTTTTTCGCTACTTCTATTTTGATATTGCTATTCCAGGGGGCATACATGCTATAAGAATCATCAAAAATAAAAAGAATACGGTTGGTGGGTTGGGAGAATGCAGGCTGTTGAATTATAAATATTAAATTATAAAGTAAAAAAAATTTCAGAAATATATTTTTCTTTAATACACGCATTGAAATGTTGATTTTTATGATGGATTGAGTTTTTGTAATTTTTTTCTAAAATATAAAATGCTAGGCGTTTCGATATACTTATTAATTAAATATGAAATGAGCACAATTATAAAAAACGTGAAGAAGCTAGCGACCCAGAAATTTATTGATAAATAATTATGCATAAATGGCAGTAAAATATGTAATCCAAGTGTTTGATGAATTAAATATATGCAATAAGAAATGTTTCCTATAAAAATCGTGTATTTATTTGCAATGAATTTTAATTTATCATAAACAAATAGTATAAATGTTAGATAAATTAACGTTAATAATAAAGCGTATTCAATAAATTGATTAATGGTATAATTATCTACACCATAAAATTCACCAAACAAAAATAATTGAATGCAAAAACAAAAAAACAATAGTAGCCATCTTATCAATGTTTTTTCTTCAAGTTTTATTTTATAAAAAATTATACCTGAGTAAAATAAAGGAAAGTAAACTATTAATGGAACTAATCCATTAGCTTTTTTAGCGTAAACGGCAAAGATATTTTCTTTATATGCAATACCCATGGCTAATGGCAGTAATAAACAAACGCCTCCAATTAGTTCGAGTAGATGTTTTTTTTTGAGAAAAAGGAATAAAAAAATAAAAACATAAAACAGTAATTCAATTATTAAAGTCCAATATGATCCGTCAATATCGGCTAAATCTAAATAATATTGAAGCATAGTGAAATTCGCTAAAAATAATTTAACAAGAGGGAAGCCTGGCGGATTTTCGCTTAAAATACTGTCATTTAAAAAATTGTAAAAAACTACTATTGATAATGTAGAGATAATTAAACATATCCAGTAAGCTGGGAAGAGCCTTGAAAACCTGTTTATTAGAAAATACTTCCAATTTGTATTATTTTTTATTGTTAGGGAAATTACGAGCCCACTAATTATAAAAAATAAATCAACTCCCATCCAACCCATATTTGAACCAAAATCATTAACTAAACTCAGCTTACCAAAATGATGTAAAATAACCATTATACAGGCAATTCCACGTAAGGCATCTATTTCGGAAATTCTGGTTTTTATCATTAACTAATAGTCTTCCATAGTTTCCTCCAATTGACCTAAAGCACTCGCTAATTGATCATTGTTAGGAGCGGAACCATGCCATTTGTGTGTACCCATCATAAAATCAACACCAGCACCCATTTCTGTTTTCATAATGATGATGATAGGCTTTCCTTGACCAATAAAGGTTTTCGCCAAATTTAAGCCATCAATAACTGACACTAAATCATTTCCTTTTTCGGTTTCAATCACATGCCAACCAAATGCTTCCCATTTAGCTTTTAAGTTTCCTAATGATAATACCTTTTCCACGTCACCATCAATTTGGCGACCATTATAATCAATCGTTGCAATATAGTTATCTACTTTATTGGCAGCCGCATACATGGCAGCTTCCCAAATTTGTCCTTCTTGTAATTCACCGTCTCCGTGAAGGCTATAGATGGTAGAAGAATCTTTATTTAATTTTTTTGCTATAGCAGCTCCAATAGCCACACTCATGCCTTGTCCTAAAGAACCGCTCGCAATGCGCACACCAGGTAAATGATCGTGCGTTGTTGGATGCCCTTGTAAGCGGCTATTTAAACGACGGAACGTTTTTAATTCTTCCACTGGAAAATAACCACATCGCGCTAAAACACTATAAAATACTGGAGAAATATGACCATTACTTAAAAAGAATAAATCGTCCCCTTTACCATCCATGGTAAAATTTTTAGGATCATGCTTCATCACTCCGTTATATAACGCCACTAAATATTCGGTACAACCTAAAGATCCGCCTGGATGGCCAGAACTAACTGCATGAACCATACGTACTATATCTCTGCGTACTTGAGAGGATAATTTTTGAAGTGCTAAAATATCTGCCATAAATGAGGTGTTTTGCGCAAAAGTACTATTTGCGATGCCTTTATAACACCAATGTTGATAATAATAACAGGATGTTAAAAAATAAAGTAGAATACCCTGTTTTAAGCCTAATTACAATAAGTTGTTAAAAACTGCCATAGATTGCTACAATTAATAGCAAAGGCGAGTAGCTGAATTTGATATATTTGCAAACTCAATTAGTGAATTACAGAATTATATAAGTATTGAATAATTCTCTAACTTTCTAAATCATTAACTCAAAAATTGTAAAAAATGGCTTTAAAATGTGGAATTGTAGGGTTGCCTAATGTAGGAAAATCAACTCTTTTTAATTGTTTAAGTAATGCAAAAGCACAAGCGGCAAATTTTCCGTTTTGTACGATTGAACCAAACGTAGGGGTTATTACCGTTCCGGACGAACGTTTAAATAAATTGTCAGAATTAGTTAAACCTCAGTCTGTTCAACCTACAACGGTTGAAATTGTAGATATAGCTGGTTTAGTAAAAGGCGCTAGTAAAGGCGAAGGTTTAGGAAATAAATTCTTAGCTAATATCCGCGAGTGTAACGCTATTTTACACGTATTACGTTGTTTTGATGATGACAATATCATTCATGTAGATGGTAACGTTAATCCGGTTCGTGATAAAGAAATAATTGATACAGAATTACAATTAAAAGACTTAGAATCGGTTGACGCTAAAATAAAAAAGTTTGAAAAAGCTGGTAAATTGGGTAACGATAAAGAAGCAGTAAGAACTTATAATACACTGTTAAAAGTTAAAGAAACCTTAGAAAGTGGTAAATCGGCTCGTGCTTGCCATTTAGAAGAAAGTGAATTACCCTATATCGAAGATTTGCACCTGTTAACGGTTAAGCCAGTAATGTATGTGTGTAATGTAGATGAGGCTTCTGCAAAAACCGGAAATAAATATGTTGATGCGGTTAAGGAATCTGTGAAAGGCGAAGGTACTGAAATTTTAGTAATTACAGCTGAAATGGAAAGTGAAATCTCTTCGTTAGAAACCTATGAAGAAAAACAAATGTTCCTTGGCGAAATGGGCTTAGATGAGCCTGGCGTTAATAAATTAATTAAACAAGCGTATCATTTATTAAAACTACAAACCTACTTTACGGCGGGCGTTAAGGAAGTTCGCGCTTGGACCATTGAGCAAGGAATGACGGCGCCTCAGGCAGCAGGTGTTATCCATACCGATTTCGAAAAAGGATTTATTCGTGCAGAAGTTATTGGTTACAACGATTACGTGCACTACGGTTCTGAAACAGCTTGTAAAGAAGTTGGCAAATTAAGGGTAGAAGGAAAAGAATATGTAGTAGCTGATGGCGATGTGATGCACTTTAGATTTAATGTTTAGAATTATAATTAGGCAGAGGAGATTGATTTTTTTTAACAATAGAAATGCTTTTAAAAGATATAATAATATAAAGTGACAAAAGCAGCTTACATAAAATTTATTAAGAAACTGAAACAAGAAATTGTTTCGAGTCGTTATGATGCAGCTAAGTTGGTTAATAAAGAACTTTTGATTTTATATTATAATGTTGGTAAACTATTAACTGAAAAAACAGAACAAGAAAATTGGGGCGCAAGAGTATTAGAAACTATATCTAATGATTTACAAAATGCCCTACCGGGATTGAGAGGATTTTCTATTACAAATCTTAAAAACATGAAACAATTTTTTGAAACGTATTCTCAATTTGTAATTAGCCAGTCAGTAACTGGCGAATTGCAAAATACATCAAAAAAAGCATTTAGCCAGTCATCAACTGGCGAATTTGTTTCAATGATACCAAAGGGTTCAAAGAATTCAGTTTTTAAAAATGAACACAATTTTATTAATATTTTTTTAAGTATTTCATACACTCATCATGTCAGTATTTTAAATAAAACCAAATCACTCGAAGAGAAAATATTTTACATAAAAAAGACTGCTGAAAATCAATGGACCGTATCTATTTTAGAATATCAAATAGAACGTAATTATTTTAAAAAGCAAGGAAAGTTATCGCATAATTTTAAAACAACATTACCAAAAGCATTAAACGAAAAAGCCATCTTCGCATTTAAAGATGAATTATTATTGGACTTTATTAACATTCAAGATCCTGATAATCCTAATGAAAGAGAAATTGAAGAAGGAATTATAAAAAATTTACGACAATTTATTTTATCATTAGGAAAAGAATTTGCGTTTATGGGCAATCAATATCGAATTATACACGCAGATGTTGAATATTTTATCGACCTCTTGTTTTTTCATAGAGAGCTAAGATGTTTGGTAGCTGTAGATATTAAGAGGGGTAAATTTATACCTGAATACGCCGGTAAAATGAATTTTTATTTAGGGATTTTAAATAAATACCTCAAACTAAAAGATGAAAACCCGTCTATAGGAATTATTTTATGTAAAGAAAAAACAGATAGCACGGTTGATTTTGCTATAGCAGATATGGATAAACCCATTGGCGTTTCTAAATATCATTTTATGCACGAACTTCCAAAAAAATTAAAAAAATATTTGCCGAGTGCCGATGATTTAATAAATGCAATGAATGAGCCTATTGTAGAATATAATGTGAAGAAAAATAAAATAATGAAAAAGTAAATTGTTTTTAGTTGATTGATAATCGTAAAAATATCTAACAACAAATAACAACATTCAAATAAAAAAAATGGCAAAAGAAATAGCAAATTACGACGAAGACAGTATTAAGTCCCTCGATTGGAAAGAACACATTCGCATGCGACCTGGCATGTATATTGGTAAACTTGGAGATGGTTCTGCTTTTGATGATGGTATTTATGTACTTATCAAAGAGGTTATGGATAACTCTATTGACGAATTTATGATGGGTGCTGGAAAGCGCATCAATGTTGCTGTTAAAGAAGGAGCCGTTTCTATCCGAGATTTTGGACGGGGTATACCCTTAGGAAAATTAGTAGAAGTTGTTTCTAAAATTAATACAGGTGGTAAATATGATAGCGATGCCTTTAAAAAATCGATTGGTTTAAATGGTGTTGGAACAAAAGCGGTTAATGCGTTATCGATTAATTTTACGGTAACAGCCTTTAGGGACGGGCAAATGAAGACTGCTGAGTTTTCTTGTGGAAATTTAGTAAAAGAATCTAAGCTTGAAAAAACAACTGAAGCCAATGGTACGTATGTAGAGTTTAGACCAGATGATAGTATTTTTAAAAAATACCATTATGTGCATGAGTATATTGATAAGATGCTTTGGAACTATGCCTTCTTAAACACTGGATTAACGCTTCACTTCAACGGTCAAGTATATAAATCAGATAATGGCTTAAAAGATCTTTTAGAAAAAAATATTACCGGCGAAATTATTTATCCGATTATTCATTTGAAAGGAGATGATATTGAATTAGCTATGACTCATAGTAACGAACATTATTCGGAAGAATATTATTCTTATGTAAATGGGCAATACACCACACAAGGTGGTACACATCAAGTGGCGTTTCGTGAGGCAGTTGTTAAAACAGTTCGTGAATTTTTCAAAAAAGATTTTGATCCCACAGATGTTCGTAAGTCTATCATTGCTGCTATTTCAGTACGAGTGCAAGAGCCCGTATTTGAATCTCAAACCAAAACAAAATTAGGGTCGCAAGAAGTAACACCAGGCGGACAAACCATACGCTCATTTGTAAACGATTTTATTAAACAAAATTTAGATAATTATTTACATAAAAATCCCGAAACTGCAAAAGCCATTGAAGCTAAAATTGTAGCTAATGAGCGTGAGCGAAAAGAATTATCGGGTATACAAAAATTAGCACGTGAGCGCGCAAAAAAATCTAATCTTCATAATAAAAAATTACGTGATTGTCGTGTTCACTTGGATGAAGTTAAAAATCCTCGTTCACTCGAAACAACCTTGTTTATTTGTGAGGGTGACTCTGCAAGTGGCTCTATTACTAAAACACGCGATGTTAATACGCAAGCGGTATTTAGTTTAAAAGGAAAACCATTAAATTCATTTGGGTTAGGTAAAAAAATAGTTTACGAAAACGAAGAGTTTAATTTATTACAAGCCGCTTTAAATATAGAAGACGGTCTGGAAAATTTAAGATATAATAATGTTGTAGTAGCAACCGATGCCGACGTTGACGGTATGCATATTCGTTTATTATTATTGACGTTCTTCTTGCAATTTTTCCCTGATTTAATAAAAAACAGACATGTTTATATCTTACAAACACCTCTATTCCGTGTTCGAAATAAAAAGGAAACGGCTTATTGCTATAGCGACGAAGAACGAAAAGCAGCCATTGCTAAATTAGGGCCTAAGCCTGAAATTACCCGATTTAAGGGGTTAGGAGAGATTTCTCCCGATGAGTTTAAGCATTTCATAGGAAAGGATATTCGTTTAGAGCCTGTATTATTGGATCAACAAGCGTCTATACAACAATTGTTAAGTTATTACATGGGCAAAAATACACAAGATCGTCAGGAATTTATCATTGAGAATTTACGTGTGGAAATAGATGAGGAAGAAGATTTATTGAAGGCATAATGAAATAGATGTCAGTCTGAGCG
>JAYVDU010000275.1:0-4646 GCA_043749245.1 Bacteroidota bacterium
AGACTTTGTAGGTAAACCACTGTTTGACGTCTTGCCCGAACTGGAGACACAGGGATTTAAAGCCCTTATGGATACCGTAATGCAAAGCGGAACAACCTATTATGGAAACGAATGGGAATTTTATATAAATAAGAATAACAAAAGCACACAGGGATTTTACAATTTTGTTATTCAACCGTTAAGAGCTGATGACAAAACCATAGCTGGAATAATTGTGGTTGCCAACGAAATAACCGAACAAATACTTGCTCGTAAAAAAGTGCAAGAAAGTGAAAAGAATTTACAAGATATTTTTTATCAAGCACCCACAGCCATAGCCGTGCTCGAAGGGGAGAATCACAAATATGTGCTCGCCAATGCGCTGTATCAAAAAATGATTAACCGCACGGAAGAGCAGATTCTTGGTAAAACTGTCAGGGAAGTTTTCCCCGAATTGCAATCATCGGGAGCATTTGAAATTTTTAATACTGTATTTAATACAGGCGAACCTTTTTTAGCACCTGAATTTGAAGCAGTAGTGGACAGGTTCAATGACGGATCGCCACATACCGCCTACTATAATTTCTCGCTTAAGCCTTTAAAATCCAAAGAGAAAATCACTTCCTTGATGTTGGTTGCTTACGACATCACCGAACAGATTTTAGTTAGCAGAAAGATTGAAGAGAGTGAACACCGTTACCAAAGCATGGTTTACTCTTCTCCATACATGATTGCTATACTTAAAGGCGAAGACATGATTATTGAAATTGCCAACGATTCTATTTTAGAATCATGGGGCAAGGGAAAAAATGTTATTGGCAAATCGTTGTTTGAAGTGATTCCCGAATCCGTTGAACAGGGTTTTGATAAATTATTGTTGAGTGTGTATAAAACTGGTGAACCAGTATTTGCCTTTGAAACACCCATCACACTTGTACGCAATGCCAAGAAGGAGTTGATGCACTACACTTTTATTTACCAAGCACAGCGGAATATGCATGGCGAAATAGAAGGAGTGGCGGTATTGGCTAATGAAGTAACGCCACAAGTGGAAGCTAAAATGAAAATAAAAGAAAGCGAAGAACGTTTCCGCTCCTTAGCCGATAATATACCATTGAACGTATTTATTATAGAACCAACCTCAGAAGCCAAAATCAGTTATTGGAACAAATACTGGTTGGATTACACGGGGCAAACAATGGAAAATGCACTTGGCAGAACATGGAATGGCATTGTACACCCCGATGATGTGCAACCAATTATGGATGTGTATGTAGCTGCTTTTGAAAAACGCTTGCCTTATAAATTACCCGATATTCGCATTAAGCGTTATGATGGCGAATATAAGTGGTTTGCATTTCAAGCAAATCCCCGTTTTTTACCCAACGGAGAATTTATGGGATATATTGGCGTTGGTTTTGATATTCATGAAAAGAAGTTGGTTGAAGAAGCTTTGAAACAAAGTGAAGCACATTTCAGGTTGTTGGCTGATTTAATACCCTCTAAAATAAGTAATGCATTAGCTGATGGAAGTGTTACTTATTTTAATAAACACTGGTTAGACTTTAGCGGATTTAGTTTTGAGGAATTAAGGGATTTCGGATACCATCAAATTATGCACCCCGATGAGATGGAAGAATTTCAAACCCGTTTTCAAAAAGCCGCATCAACCTTAACTGATTTAGTAATGGAAATGCGGTTTAAAAATAAGGATGGAGATTATATTTGGCATTTAAACATTGCATCGCCGATAAAAGATGAAAAAGGAAACCTTAAAATGTGGATTGGTGTTACCACCGATATTAGTGAACAGATAAAAACCCGTAATAGCAACCTAAGCATTTATGAAAAACATGCTGCCGAGTTAAAACACGAAAAAGAACTGGCAGAGCTGGCAACTTTAAAAGCTGAAGTAGCCGTTAAGTCCAAACAACAGTTTTTATCAAACATGAGTCACGAAATTAGAACGCCCTTGAATTCCATTTTAGGATTTACAAATGTGTTAATGAAAACCAAGTTGGACATAAAACAAAAAGAATTTTTACAGGCTATAAAAACAAGTAGCAATTCTTTACACGAACTCATAAATGATATACTTGATTTGGCAAAAGTAGATGCTGGTAAAATGACTTTTTTGAACCAGCCATTTGAAATACACAAATCAATAAAGTCAATACTGCATTCTTTTGACCTGAAATTAAAAGAAAAGAATTTAGAACTCGTAAGTGAATACGACAGCGAAATACCCTTAATATTATTGGGCGATAAAGCAAGATTAAATCAGATTATTTTAAACCTTATGAGTAATGCCATAAAATTTACACACAAAGGAAAAATTATACTGAGCGTTAAAATACAAAGCGAGGATGAAGAAAATATATCTATTGAATTTGCCGTTACAGATTCAGGAATTGGCATTTCGGAGAATAAAATAAACTTAATTTTCAATCTCTTTGAACAAGCAGAAATCAACACGTCAAATTCGTATGGCGGAACAGGACTCGGACTTGCCATTGTTAAACAATTAGTGGAATTACAAGGCGGAAGTATTAGTGTAAGTAGCAAAATAGGTGAAGGTTCTACTTTCAGTTTTGTTCTATCCTTTGGAAAAACAAATAAGAAAACAGTAGAAAAAATAGAAACACTAAAACTGGATTCAAAAATTAAAAACGTGCGTGTATTAGTAGCCGAAGATGTTGCTTTGAATGAATTATTAATCAAAATTATTCTAAGTGATTTTGGATTTGAATATGAAGTAGTAAAAAATGGTAAAATTGTAATAGAAAAATTACAAACCAATACCTACGATATTATTTTGATGGATTTGCAGATGCCCGAAATGAATGGGTTTGAAGCAGCGCAGTACATTCGCAAAACAATGAAATCTAAAATTCCTATAATTGCTTTAACCGCAGATGTTACGACGGCTGATGTTGCCAAATGCAAAGAATGTGGAATGGACGATTATATTTCTAAGCCTATTGACGAGAACCAACTATACATTAAAATAGTAGAGTTAGTAACAATAGTCCATGATGAAAATAAAAATCGATAGAAAAAGCGTGTGACTTTATGCTTCTAAACTAAAAACTAACAACTAACAACTAATTTATTATTTTCCCGTCTTCCATTTCAATAATGCGCTGAGTGCGTTGTGCAAAACTCTCGTCATGCGTAACAATAAGCATAGTTTGATGAAATTCTGTTACTAATTTTTGAAAAATATCGAAAACCAGATCGCTGTTTTTTTTATCTAAATTACCTGTGGGTTCGTCACCCATAATAATTGCAGGATCATTAATGAGCGCACGCGCAATAGCAACGCGCTGTTTTTCGCCGCCAGAAAGTTGATTGGCTTTTTTAAATGCTAAGTTTTTGATGTCGAGCATATTTAGACGTTCGAACGCGCGGGCTTCAACTTCTTTCTCAGAAAAAATATTGCGTTTTAATCCAGGTAGCATAACATTTTTCAAAACCGAAAATTCGTTTAACAGGTAGTGAAACTGGAACACAAAACCAATTTTTTCATTTCGTACTTGCGCTAACTCTGCTTCTTTTTTGTTCGACATACTTTCGTTTTCAATCAGCAATTCGCCTTCGTAATCAGTATCCATAGTGGAGAGAATATACAACATTGTAGATTTTCCGCAACCCGATTTACCCACCACCGAAACAAATTCCCCTTTATTGATAGTGAAATTGATGTCGTCTAAAACGCGAACTGTCACAGGATCGCTAAAACTTTTGAAAATATGTTTGGCTTCTAAAATAATATTACTCATAACTATTTGATAATCGCCTTTTGGTATTCGCCCTTTGCTATTTGCCTCTTATTATGACTACTGGATCTACTTTACTGGCTTTTTGTGCTGGAAAAAATCCAGCTAAATAGGTTGTGATAATCGAAAATGCGCCGCCGATACAATAAACAACTGGGTTATAACTTATCGGATAAGTTTTAACCGTTGGTAAAGCGGCTGTATTAAAAGGTATATGGTTAATACCGACCGAGAAAAGAAATCCGAAAAGCAAACCAAAAGCACCGCCAAAAAACCCTATCGTTAGCGCAATCCCTAAAAAAATTCGGTTCACATCTCTGCCCGAAAAGCCAGTGGCTTTTAAAATGGCAATAGAATCCATTTTCTCATAAATCATCATGTTGAGAATATTGTAAATACCGAATCCAGCCACAATTAATAGCGTAATACCAACAGAGTAAGAAATGGTGGTTCTCACGGCGCTGCCCGTTTCAAATTGTGCGTTGGCAGTTTGAATATCTTCAGCGTCGGTTTGAAATAATTGCGCATAGCTTTTAGCAACTTCGGGCGCTAATTTCATGTCTTTTAGTTTTATCTGAATATCTGTAAGGTAACTGCTCGGTTTGCCTAACAATTTCTGCGCCGTGCTGATAGAAACAAAACTCTGTACTTTATCGAGTTCTTTTACACCCGATTGAAAAACGCCAACCACTTTTAATGGAAATCGCTCGCCCGTGGTTGTGAATAGTTGAACTACATCGCCCATATTTACAAGCAAACTTTCGGCTAAACCTTTTCCTAAAATAATACTGTTCGATACATTTTTAATATCCATGGCTAAACCTTGAACGATGTAGTCGGTAAATAAAAAATATTTCGTTTCTTTTTGAACATCAATACCATTTACTG
>JAYVDU010000276.1:0-4637 GCA_043749245.1 Bacteroidota bacterium
GGAACTGTGATGTAATAATCGTAATTGCCATATTCACAATAAAATTCTCCCAATCCTAAATAGGGCAGTGTGTTCCATCCCTCTACATCATCATATACACACATGCGTGGATACCATTGGCCTATCTGGTAAGTAACACCATTTTTAGTATACTGTCTTCCAAATCGACCGGCTCCATCGACAGGTATTGCAAAACTGAAATTTATTTTAATGGAGACTTTACTTCCTTTGGGTAACATAGATGTTTTAAGACGAACCTGCATCCTTGTATCTGATATGATAGGTTTTGCAGAATAAATGTTCCCGTTCTGGTTTATTGTTACATCCTTAATTTGATAACCCCCGTTAGTTTTTCCGAGTACGCCGAAATAATCACCCGGATAACGTGTAGCTGCAACGGATCTTGAAGACGGACTAAAAATATTTTGATCCAGCTGAAGCCATACATAGCCTAATTGGTCAGGGCTGTTATTGGTATAAGCAATAGTTACATCTCCTGTTATGGAAGTGTCTTTTTCACTCAATGTTGCATGTATAAGGTAGTCCGCGCTGTTCTGCCAATACATAGGTCCGGGAGTTCCACTAGCAGAACGAAATACATTCCCGGCAGTTGGGCTAAAAGTAGGTAAATAGAAATCCTGGGGATTGTAAAGAGAATTTTCATTTGAAAGGTTCTGGGCAAATAAAAATCCGATATTTAAGATTGTTAGGCAGAGTAGAAAGATTTTTTTCATTGACTTATTTTAGAAATATAAAATTTTAATTTATTGCCCAGGTTATTAATTTTTTTGCATGAATGGCATGATACAAAAAGAGCATGTGTCGTTTCAGCTGTGCCAATATAATGTATGAGGACCTTAACTGCAGCATTGTTATTTGCTAAAGATATATATTAAGAATTAATATTTGGCGATGTTGGTCATGCTTTTATTCAAGACCTAAATTTGCAAAACTTATGATGGTTGCAATGTAAAAAAACACTGGCACCAAATGCATTATTATGTACTGTGTTTAAAAAAACTGAGGCTTTTTTAAATAATATTTTTTTGAACTTTTGCGAAATGAACGACAAGCAAATAAACGCTCAAAACAAATACTCCAAAAAAAATATCAATCAATTTGCCTCAAAAGCAAACTTAAAAATGTTGAAAAAAATGAAATGTTGGCTTGCTACGTTTGCCAACAAAGAACTGCAAAGCCAAGATTATGCATTAAAATAGACTGTATAACGGTATCACTTTTTATAGGCGTTCGAGCGGCAATCTGTAAAAAATTAAATATTATTTCTCTCCGTAAATTATCAGGGCACTTGAGTCGATAATAATATTTCCATTGGGATATTTTTGACTAAGTGCTGCATAGGTCTCAATTTTTATTTTTTCTTTTACGTCATCACTAGCCTTACCTAAAGCTGCAACGATTGGAGCGCCAACCTCTGTTTGCATTCCCCAGTAAGCATCACTGGTTTTGCAGTTTAATTTTCCAAATATTTCCGTTTGAGAAATATTCTTTAATCCCGCTTGCGAAAAGATGTCTGAAATCAATCCGTCTTTGGCACAACGAAACATTCCTGGTGAACCCGGAGGTGGTGGAGGAAGTTCCATATTCTTATTTATTGTTCCCATAATAGCTGTAACCCAAAAATTTTTTTCAGGG
Source organism: Bacteroidota bacterium (assembly GCA_043749245.1). Classification (GTDB taxonomy): domain Bacteria; phylum Bacteroidota; class Bacteroidia; order B-17B0; family Aurantibacillaceae; genus UBA4416. Next base: position 1,657 of record JAYVDU010000276.1, read on the forward strand.
ACATTCCAGACTGATGTAGCAATTTTCCCACCGGGCTTTAGCACACGAACCATTTCGTTAGCGGCTAATAGCATATCAGGAAAAAACATGAATCCAAACCGACAACTTATAGCATCAAATGTGTTATCGGGAAAAGGAAGGTCACAAACATCACATGTAACAGTTTCAATATTATAAATACCTCTTGATTCTGCATTTTCTCGGGCTATCTCTAGCATGTGATCGGCAAGGTCTGTGATGATTACCTTGCCCCCAGACAATTTCGCAGCTATTGTCAATCCCGGCTCTCCTGTACCTGATGCAACGTCCAGAATAACATCAGTTTTTTGTGGATTTAATAATCGAATTATTTCGTCTCCCATCGGACTAAGAAAATCCATTACAAGTTTATCCCATTTCTTCCAGCCTGCGGAAAATTTATTCCAAGATTGCTTTTGTTGATCCCGAATTTGTTCAAGTTGCTGTTCCATCTTTTAAATTTTATATTGTCTAATAGTTTTATTTTCTCAAGGTAGCATTACTCCAAACGAACAGGAATTACTGCAAATGTGCAATTCATTGCTTCTCCTGCCCAGAACTACTGCTCAATAAAGATTTTAAAGTATGAGATAAAAATCAAAAGCCCTACGAAATCCGACCACCGAAACCGGTGATGATGACGAATTACAGTATAAGATAACAATTCCTAGTCCCACTTACTGCAATACTTTTGTTAATGGCAATTTTATTTGACACTCTGCAACGAATTGAAAATTTAAATTGTCATTTAAAAAAATTAAACTATGAAACATTATTCTGTAATTATAATACTATTTGCATTAGTGCTAAACTCTTGCAAAAAGACAGATACTTCTTCTAATTTTAATGAGAACCTAAAAATAAAAATGTATGAGACTGTAGACAGTACTAAAAAGACTTTGTTTTTGAAATGTTTTACAGAAAAAATATTTGAATGCTCTAATTACAGTATTCAAGAAACCTATAAATTGACAAACGACAAGATTACAATAAACTTCATTCAAATTGAAAAACCCAATATTTGTTTAACATCATTGGGACCCGCATCTACCTTAATTAAACTTGAAGGTCTTACAAATAAATTGTACGAAGTTGAATTAAATTTTGGTGCAACAAAAATTACAGGGCAACTTAATATTTCTGCTTCCAGTTTTAAAGCAACACTTCCAACACAGACAAAAGTGCAATTTGTTAATCCAGACCTTGGTAGAATTCCAAATAATACAATTTATGGAACAGTTCATTATCATACTGCAGCAACAACTTCAACTGTACAAAAATTCATTGACTCATTACAGTTTTATGGAGCAACATCAACTTTATATCCACAAGGAGATTATGTGAATTTTCAGATTGAATCTAATGGACAAATTAAACAAATCCAGGATTTAGGTTACTATTTTACACTATACTATATATTTAATTACTCAAATAATTCTGAACAAATTAAAAGTTTGGTTAGAAGATTTGGAATTAATTATCCAAACAATTTACTTATAACATTGAGTACCGCTAAAGGTGAAACATTCACTAGTTGGGCACCATAGAAAAACTAACATCAAAATCGGTTTTTTGCTATTGCTGCTTGAGGTTTTACCAACCAATAGTTCTGCATAACCGGACTTTTGTTGGGCTTGATTAACCTCGTCAAAAATTATTCTTAATATTTAATTTTATTAAAAAATAGGGATTGGGTACGGGCGAAAGTAGCAGAATATTTATTAAATGCAGGCATAAACAAAGGATTTTTATTATGCTTTTAAATTAAGTAGCACCTCATGCCTACAATATTTAATTTTATGCACTTAGGGGAATGGAACTATAATCATCAGCAATACTCAGCAAGCTCTATATTATACAGTCAAAATTCTGTTTGAAAGAATTTCTTTACATCGGCTTTTAGTTATAAATTAAGAGACAGTGTTGGATGGACATTCGATAAACTCTCTATTTAAAAAATCGTTGTGCGTCATGCTTAAAGCGAGCTTGTAAACTTTGAACTTTATGTAAGAAATTAATTTTGTCAAATAGATCATTGTAAAATATGGAACAGACAAATCATCGCACATCGCCATTAGAAATCAGCAAAGACGATTTTAAAGAAATGGGTTATCGTTTAATAGATACCGTTGCTGAATTTTATGAAACAATCAAAGAAAAGTCTGTTACAACAGGAGAAACGCCGAAGCAAATAGATATCATGCTAAGTAATGCTTCGTTGCCTGAAAATGGAACTTCCATTCCGGAATTATTTTCTTAGACTAGGGTTAAGAAAATGTGCTAATAAATAACTGTGCTGTGTTTCTTCGATATGAAATAGGGACAACATATTAAAGTCGCAACTTGTGTCCTTATTTCTAATAATGGATTTATTATGAATTTCTTCAACTGTGCTTACCAAGTAGTTTGTGGCAGCAGTAAAATCTTGTTGAAAGCATTCTTTTTGTTCGTGATAAGTTTGAGTTATTTCCGACACTACTGCACCTAAATTGTTCAATAAGTTTTGTCTATTTTTTTGATAGTCATTTATTGTTTGACTAAACAATTTTAAAGCTGTTTCTTCCATAAATCAGTCTGAATTAATTGTCTAGATTGTTGCTACACGTTTCGCAACCATTTTTGCCCATTCACTTTCAAAAGAGTCAATCCGTTGTCTGCTCACTTGTTTGAGATAACTACTTACAATTTCTTGAGATAATTTCTTAATCCAAACCTCGTCTCTAAGTCTTGATTTGTAATCAAAGTCTTCGCTAAGATTTTGAACCTCTCCATTAAAATCAATTATGATGTCTTTGATAAGAGTTGTTACTGCTGCAGTAAAATCTGTTCTTTCTTGAAACGATTTTACAAAAATTTCTGGATTACTCAAAAGCTCTTTTCCTTTATGGTCGCTCTCAAAAATTTGTCGTAGAATATACATTATAGCAAAACGAGTTAACGAATATTTTGCTACCAGTTGATTT
>JAYVDU010000277.1:0-4637 GCA_043749245.1 Bacteroidota bacterium
AAAATCCCAACAGAGTGGGCCAAGATGCTGGATGATGAAGTGGTAGCAACAGCCTTACTTGACAGGCTTATGTTTCGTTGTGAAATAGTTAATCTGTCGGGAGAAAGCCACCGGATAAAAAATCGGGAAACGTTCTTTGAATCCTAATTAATCACGGTACATTACAATAGAATTATAGATTCTTGAACTCAAAAGTTCTACGCCTTAATTACCGAAAGTTCGACCGCGTAATTACCGTTTGTTCAACATCGTAATTACCGAAAGTTCTGCATTCCTAATTACCGACTACAACTATACGTTTTTTAACACTGCTTTTCGTGCGGCTTGCAAATGTGTGCTTGTGTGTTGGCATTAATTCAAATACTTTTTCAATATTTTGCCTTTCTGTTTTGGTATGTCGGTTATGTGTTTTTTCAATTTAGTTATTTTAGCTTCTAACTTCTCTATCACTGTAACTATCTTTTTTTGTTCAGAAATAAGAGGAAGTGGCACTCTAACTGAAGAAAGCAATGTTTGATTCAAGCTTTTAATATTTGAACCTTTACTATCCATAATTAATCCGTCTCGAACAATGTCTGTTTTTAAATAATGGCAAAGGAATTTAGAGTCAATCTCATTAGATTGAACTCTTAGCCTAATTGTAAAGCCCGAAAATGATGTTTTATCTTTTAATCCTTCGATAAATAAAAACCTACCTACCAATCTTGGTGAACCATTAGACCTCACTACTAAAATATCACTAGGTTTTAATTCGTAATCATCACTCAGATTTCCTTCAATTTGAATTTTTTCAAGCTTATCTAGGTTTGGAGAAAAATCATCCTTGAAATCGCCCACTCCTACAATTGTAATTACTTCCCCTAAACTTTCTCTGTTATAATTTAAACCGTTTTTAAAATTAACAATATCACCAAGCAATAAAGGGTTGTACTTTAAATCAACGAACTTTGAAATGATTTCTTTATTTACTTTTCTAATCTGCTCAACCGCTTTTTGCTCTTGCTTTTCCAATGCTTCAATTTCAGCAACTATTTTTTTCTGAATATCAAGTGGTGGCAGTGGAATTTTTACTTTTGATAAGTCATCAGCATAAACATGTGGTTGTGCTTGTCCTCTTTGGAATTTATAAACTTCATTTTGAATTGATTTTAAAAGATGAAAAATCAATTTTGTTGAAATTTTTTTTTCATCTTTTGATTTGATTGTGTTGCAATCGGAAGCAAAAATTGGTGTTTCAAAATGGTTTATAAATCCAGCGTAAGCCCCAGAGGCACTAACGGTAATGATATTTCCCTCCCTATTAAATTCGTTATGAAAATATGCAGGACTCTGTCCTCCAGCAATTACAGGAATATCTCCTTTTATTGCTTTTTCTTCGGTAATTGTTTTGCCTTTTTGAATGTCAGCTAATTCGCTTAAAAACACTAACTTGGAAGTATTCCATACATCATCAAATTTTACTTTTTTTTTAGCAGAGAGTGAAATGTTTTTCTCAAAATCCACCCTGTCAAAAGTGAACATATTCACCAAGTTGAGGTAGCTCACATTTTTCTGTAAATTTTCAGGAAGTTCCAAATCGTATTGTCCCAAAAATGCTTTGTAAATGTAATAGCTTGCTTTCTCTGGATTGGTAAAGCTATCAACATCATAAAGTTGGGTACACTCGTCTATACTTTTGCTTGGCTGTATAGCGTGTATGCCTTCGCGACGTCTACGGTTACTAAACTCGTAACCCAAAAAGCGTTTTTCTGCATCTTTTTCTCCTGTTTTTACCAATACTAACTTTTGAGGATAAGCCAAAATAAAATAAAGCAATTTATCTTGCTCAATGGCTAAAATATTAGTCCAAAATTCCTGTTCAGTGTTTGCTTTTATTTTCTTAGTGTATTCCTTATAAATTTCGTGTTGCTCAATGTTTTTGTTGGGTGTTTTCTGTAAGAGTGTTTTATAATCTTCAAATGTAATCGTGTCCCAAACGTGAGCAACATATTTTGCTAATGGCTTTTCAATGCCGTTTATGGTAACATCTTGCAGACTTGCAAAACATTTTTTTACGGCTTCTTCAATATTATAGGCATCTGCGTTATTTCTGCGTCTTAAAAATAAGGTTACGGTATTGGTTCCCGTTGCCATAAAGGTATTCGAGCCTAATTCTGCAATTCCCAAAATTTCGAAGTGCTTTAAAAGTATTTCTCTGGTTTGGGTATAAATGCCAGTATTACTTAAAATACTGCTCGGCAAAATGATGCCTGCTACACCACCGTCTTTTAGTAGTTGCTTTGTTCTTTCGATAAATAAACATTCTATTTCAGAACTTTGGTCGGTTAATCGACTGTATAAATCAAAACCCAATTTTGATTTCTCTTCATCCATTAAACCTTTAAAAGCCGAAACTGAATAAGGTGGATTTGAAATAATGACATCAAATTGTTTGTTGTCTTGCGGATAGTTTTTGTCAGTTTCTTTCAACAAGTCCTTAAACTCTTTTGAAGTAGCAAAATCGCCCAAGCCATCACCGTGTATCACTTTTGCCATACCATCGCCGTGTAAATAGCAACTTACTTTGGCTGTTTTTACCAATCGGTAATCTTTCTCAATACCATAAACATATGATTCAGCCCAGTCGAATTGGTCTTCTTTCCATTTTTTAATGGCTCTTTTGGTAGTAGGATTAAATTTATTTTCATCTAAGCTGTCAATGTAATTTTGAATTACTTCCATTGACTCGGTGATAAAATGTCCACTTCCTGCTGCATAATCAATTACAGTAGGTAGCAAGTCATTTTTATTTCCTTGCCCAAATTTTTGTGATGTGATTTCTTGTAGAGGTAAACTTTTGATAATAAATCGAGCAATAGGAACAGGCGTAAAAAACTGGCCCGACTCTTGCTTTAATCCTGTAGTTAGAAGTAATTCAAAAAAATCACTCAAAAATTGTTGACGGTAATTATAACGAATTTGATATACCTGAAGCAGCTCAACTACTTCTTTTACAACCTTTGCATTTTCTTCAAAAGAAGCATCATCATATACCTCTTTTATGGCAAATTCATTATTCTTTTTAAGTCGAATTTCAGTTAATATATCTTTGAATTTATCCCGATATTGTACATCTACTTGTAAAAATTGCTTATCAAATTCACTATCGCTTAAATCTGTAACTTTCTTTTCTAAAAGTTCAAGCATTCCTCTATTGTAAAGGTCTGTCAATCTTTTTTGAAATGAAATATGATAATCCTCTCCTTCAAGCCATTGGAAATGCAATTGCTCGTCGGCGTTTCTATTTTCATCAACAATTTTACAAAGGAAAAGCGTAAATATTTTATTGAAAGCATTAGGCTTATCAGAAACTACATTATGTCTTAATATTTCTAAGAAACGATTAAAAATAAAACTGCTGTCCTCTTGCTTTAGGACATTTAGGTCATTTTTAGTTAAAGCCTTACTTTGAAATTCATAGGGCGTTACCCAACTGTCAAAAATGCCATTTGTTTTAGGTAGTTTATTCCACCGTTCATAGAAGTCTTTTACATTACCTGCTTGTCGGTAATCGTCTTCAATTTTTATAATAATGTTTTTAAACTCTACGTTTTTACCTTGTAATTTGGAAGCATATAACATTAAAATATCGGCATCCTTATCCTGTTGAAAGTAGGTAAAAAGTTGACCACCGTTACGCTCTAAATTTTTAATCTCCTTCTCAAATTCTCCTCCCCAAGTTTTGCATTCAATCATTAGGTAAGCTATGCCATTTTCACGAGTTACAAAAATATCCAAACGTCCGCTTGTGCCGTGGCCAGTTCTCCAAGTTTTTTCTAAAATAATATTTTGAGGTAGATAACCTTTTTCTAAAAGTCTGTCCACACACTCTAAAACAACCCAATTTTCCGCCTGTGAAAAATTTTGGGTGGTTTTGCTTTCGACTTTTATTTTATTGCCGAAATTAAAAATTGAGTTTTCAAAATCTATCTCAATGGCGTAGCCATGATATTTTTTTTGAAAAATACCAGATGTGTTTTCTTTAGGTATAAATCCGAATGTCTGTATGAAGTTTCTATAATTCATTAGAATTTAATTTCTCCCTGTTTAGCGTTCTTATTTCTCAAATATTTTGATTGGCTTTCTGCTACTATGAAAACAGCATCAGAACATTCGTATTTATGAGCTTCTTCAACTAATTTATCAGCAACATATAGGTTTTTTAGTTCCAAATAATCCTTGTCTAAAAACTTTGCAAGTGCTTCAAGATTTATGAAGGGAAACTTTTTTCGCCCATTTTCTATTTTGGAAATTTCTGTCATAATAATGCCGAAAGGTTGCCCAAATTCGCTTTGGTTTAACCCTCTTTTATTTCTCTCAGTTTTCAAAAACTCTCCAAATGTTGCCATAGTTGGTACTTGCTATTTTTCAACTAGCCAATATTTGGCAAATGTAATCAAGATTTTAGTTGATGCAAACTTTTTTGTCTTAATGTCTGTTCCTGAATTCGTTTTAGGTTAAAGTGGCGTACATTAATCAAAATGACGAAACCGAAGAAATACATTAATCTACCAGGCCATGCCTTTTACAGGTATGATGATGCATTCAAAAAGAAGGTTCTAGATGATATAGCCCAGGGTTTCATCAGCGAACGGAAA
>JAYVDU010000278.1:0-4583 GCA_043749245.1 Bacteroidota bacterium
CGAACGAATTTTAATAGAATTTAAAAAGCCTGTAAAAATGGCTGTATATAGTCTAAAAGGCGATATTGATACCTTAATGAGTCCGTGGGATAGCATTCGTTACTACAAAAGTTTTTTACATACTGGCTTTGTGTCTATAGAGCCATCAACAGGATATGTGAAGGCTTGGGTGGGTGGTATTAATCACCATCATTTTAAATTTGACCATGTTAAAGTTGGTCGCAGGCAAGTAGGCTCTACCTTTAAACCTTTTGTGTATGCCATGGCTATACAAGAAGGTGACGGCCCTTGTTATCAGGTAGCTAATGTAAGAACATGCATAGAAACGCCAGGGCAAGCGCCATGGTGCCCTGATAACGCTGACGGAGACAAAGGCACTGGACAAATGATTACCTTGAAAAGAGCGCTAGCAAATTCCGTAAATTATGTATCTGCTTTTTTAATGAAAAAATATGGTCCTGAAGCGATTATTAGTTTAGTTCGTAGAATGGGCGTTACAGCCCCCATCGAAGCCGTTCCATCTATTTGCTTGGGAACGCCTGACATATCCGTATTTGAAATGGTAGCTGCTAACGCAACCTTTGCCAATAAAGGCACATATATACAACCAACATTTATTACCCGTATTGAGGACAAAAATGGAAAGGTTTTGGAAGAATTTATTCCTACCACGGATGAAGTTTTTAGTGAAGAAAAAGCATACGTCATGATACAATTGATGCGAGGGGTTGTGGATGGAGGGACGGGTCATCGCTTACGTAGCCGTTTTAAATTAATGAATGAAATTGCCGGAAAAACTGGTACTACACAATTTAACGCAGATGGATGGTTTATAGGCTTAACGCCTGAGCTTGTAGCAGGTTGCTGGACAGGTGGGGAAGAACGAAGCGTGCATTTTAACTCCACTAACGAAGGGCAAGGAGCGAGTATGGCTTTGCCTATTTGGGGTAAATTTTTTCAAAAAGTATATGCTGATCCAACTTTAAAAATTAGTAAAAATGGCTTTAAAAAACCTGCTAACATGGGTGGTATCGAATTAGATTGTAGTGCATACGATGCTCAAACAGACAAGGAAATTCCGATGGAAGATTTAGATTTTGAGGATAAAGAGAAATGAGAGCTAAAATTAATTTTTTAATCTGTAATAAACATAACCTTCATATAGTATTTGGTTTCATAATTAGCATAACTCTGTTACTAGCAGTTTTTGCGGGCTTTCATAATAATCTTTATGCGTTCAATGTATTTTTTAATTCAGACACTTTAACACTTCCGTCTGTTTACAGAAGTTTATTTGTAGATAATTTTCCTTTGAAAGGCTGGCATTTTAACTCTTCTCCAAACTTTTTTCCAGGCATGTTTTTTTATTTTATTTTCATGAAACTCTCAGGAGATAACTTTATTTTATCATCGTTATTGTATGGTTGTATCCAATATTTATTGATATTGTGGCTTTTTAAAACTATTTTTTTTAAAATTTTCCCTAACGCTTCTCCCATCTATGGTTTACTTATAACGCTGTTACTTTCGATTTATTTATTGGAGATGTTTTTTTTTACAAAAGATTTTAACTACGTGTTTTACCTATTAAGTAATTCATTTCATACAAGTTCTTTTTTAATGGCATTAATTTGCTTATTACTTACATTTATTTACCTAACCAATAATACTAAAAGTTATTTTACATTATCACTTTTAGGCATGTTAGTTATTGTTTCTGTAATTGGCGATAAATTATTCCTTGTATTATATTGCGGAACAATGATTTCTATAGCTATTCTAAAATTAAAAACAATAGGAAATAAAAAATCAATCACATTAATAACTCTAATAATTGCATGTTCGATTATTGGACTAAAAGTTTTTGATTTAATGGCAACAAGTAATTATATATTCTTTGGCACTCCTTTTAAAATGTTTGCATTTGAAAATATATACAGTTCTTTTGAAATGCTGATGGATCAATGTAAAACATATATGCTGGAATTTAGTTTTAAAGCATTCTCAATGTATTTAAGTATTTTCTCTTTTGTAGGAATGTGTCTGTTATTCATTAGATTTAGAAAAAGTGAAAATAAATTTTTATCAATTTTCATTGTATTTTCACTAATTTTCAGTCTAGCTGCATTTTTGGCAGTAGTTATTAATGGGGGTTATACCGGATGGGATTGCATGCGTTATAATATTTATGCATTTTATATTGGCGCCTTAAATACTGCTGTTATAATAGCTGTTTCCGGATTTAATGTAAGACTAAAAAAATATGGTAAATTTATCGTTTATGGCCTATGCTTATTAATTTTTGGTATAGGATTAAAAGAATTTAGTTTTGATGGTTTAAATAAATATTTAACTTATTATCCTGAAACCGTTAAAGAATTAGATGCGCTAGCGGATAGCAATCATCTAAAAATAGGTGTAGCTAATTATTGGGATGCTAGAAAAACAACATTATTTTCTAAAAAACATTTAAAAGTATATTCGGTTTTTGATAACCTTGCTTTGAATGATTTATCGTCAAATGAAAATTGGTACTTTAATCCAAATGTTCGTTTTGATTTTATTATTTTAAACAGCTTAGATACAACCTTATACAAGCAAAAAATCACAACAAGTAAATATATTTCCAATACAAATTTTTTAAAGGCAGTGAAAACGTCCAATTTTAAATATGACAAAAATGAAGCAGGATATGCTCCAATTAATATTTTAGATTCTAAATAAAAAATTATTTTCACCATATTTTAAATTATTATGACGAACAGAATACTGATAAACACCTGCTCTAATCTCTGTTTTGAATTCTAAAAACTTTAATTGCCTTAAAACAACATAATTTATTTTACTTATTCATTCTAATGAGCTTTCAACATAAATTTTTCTTTTCTACTAATAAAAATTTCGCAATTTCTCTCATTTGTGCGTTAATTATACTTTTGGTTCAGATGTATCTAAATACAGGGACGTTGTCTGCTTATGCTGTAACCCTTCAAAATCCATTTGAAATGGAAGGCTACATTGTAAATTATGATTACGCTCATTATCAATGTAATTATAATTTTATTATTGGAGAAAGTGTAGATAAATGGGGCGGTGGTTGGGTGTTAAGAAGAGAGTTGTTTTTTATCATATCATTTCCCTTTTTCAAACTATTTGGATTTTATATAGGTGGCATATTGTCAGCCTTTGTTATCACTCTAACATCGTTTTATTTTTTCATCAAATTTATTTATAAAAACATAGGGATACAGTCTGCTTATGTGGCTATGATTCTGTTGTCAACTTATCCAGGAATTATGTATTGGATTGGGTCTCCGTTTGCACAAGTTATGATTGTTCCTTGCTGTTGTTGGATTTACGTGATCATGTGGAAAATGAACCAAACAGATAGTCTTAAAAAACATATCGTTTACTTGTTTATTATTTCAATAATGTTTACCGCCTATGATTTATTTGTTTTTTTCTACCCAGCTATTTTATTGATTTATCTAAAACATTACCAATGGAAAAAAATTTTTGTCTCTTTTCCAATTATGATTATTCCGCAAGTATTAATTGTTTTATGGCTTAAATCCTCTGGCGCTACTAATATAAGTTCTGACAACAGTGGATTATATCTTACAATCATAAAATCATACTTTCACATAAAAGATTTTTCCAGTTGGCTTGAAATTTTAGAGCTGGTGCCTAAAATTTTAATAAATAATTTTATAGATTCTAATTTTTTATTTTTGCCGATATTATTTTTAATTATTTTGGTTTGGGGATTATTTAAAAAATTTGCACTCAATGAAATTGAAACCAGTATTATATTTTTCGCTTTAATGGTTTTTTTATTTAACAATCTGGCGCCATGGTATGTTGCCGAATTTCAAATGAGAGGTGCTTGGATAGCCAGGGTATATCAGCCAATATTCGTAGTAATGCTTATGTACATTGTTCGATTTTCCGCATCTATAAATGATAATAAGCCTTTTCATGCAAAATATTTAATTGGACTTGTTACTTTATGCGCTTGTTTAAATTTGATAATTAACGTTGGTGGTGTTTTCGGAAGTAAATTTACCGAACGATCGTGGTATCGCTTTTATCAACATTCGCCACCTAATACAATGACCGGAAATTTGAAAAAATTTGGAGTAAGGCCTATTGGTTTTACTAAGTAATTTTCAGTTAAATTATTTTTCCAAAAACTCTTTGCAAATGACTAATAAACATAACTTATTTTGGTTAAATTAGCACCAAAATTAACAGAATTAACCTTTATATATTGGACAAACAATGATTAATAGAGTCGTAAAAAATGCAGAAGAAGCATTAGAAGGATTAACAAATAATATGACCTTAATGGTTGGAGGATTTGGTTTATGTGGTATTCCCGAAAATAGTATTGCTGCGCTTGTAAAAAAAGGAGTAAAAGGTTTAACTTGTATTAGCAATAATGCGGGCGTTGATGATTTTGGATTAGGGCTATTATTACAAACCAAACAAATTAAAAAAATGATTTCGTCTTACGTCGGCGAAAACGCTGAGTTTGAGCGCCAAATGCTCAGTGGCGAATTAGAAGTAGAATTAGTGCCACA
>JAYVDU010000279.1:0-4580 GCA_043749245.1 Bacteroidota bacterium
TTAAAAAAACATGATGTAAAAGCATTGTTTTTTGTTATTGGAAAAAATATAGAGGGTAACGAAACTATTTTAAAACAACTAGTTGATGAAGGACATCAACTGGCTAATCACAGTTATTCACATGCGTTTTGGTTTGATGTATGGCGCACTAAAAAAGTAACGGCTGATATAGCGGCTTGCCAGCAATTAATTAATGCCTATCAAGTAAGTACTAAATTATTTCGTCCGCCATATGGTGTTACCAATCCTAATATTGCTAAAGCCGTTAAAAAATTAAACTTGCAATCGATTGGTTGGAATATCAGAAGCTACGACACGTCTACAAATGATATAGAAAAAATAACACAACGCATCTTATCTCAATTAAAGCCCGGCGCTATTATCTTATTACACGATCGCTTAGAGTATATGCCTCAATTGCTGGAAAAGCTTATTCCTGCAATAAAAGAGAAAGGCTATTGCTTTTCAACCATAAATGTGTAATTTTAATATAATGCCAAAACTTAAACTGCTTTACATTTTCATAATAAGCACGCTAATTGTAAGCGCGCAAGAAAGCATTAAGCCTACAACAAATTTTAAACACATACTAGGTTTGGATGTCGGCTATGGTAGTTATGGTGATAAAGACCACACTCCTTTTAGTTATATTGATTATAAAGGGGAGGTAAACTTAAATTATATTGTTACTCCAGTAAAACACCTTTTTATAAAAGTTCAAGGTGGTATTGCTCCTACAACTAATTTCGGCATTATTACCAAATGCTTTGTACATATTGGATTTACTACTAATATGAACAAGCCTTTTTCTTGGCATCTATCAATGGGTTACGGTTATGGAGAATCATCCAAAAAATATGTTATCACAGATGGGAAAGCTTATCGTGAAGAGTACTCTCTAAAAATTAGCCCTTTGAATAATGCTTTTCCTTTTATAGAAACAGGTGTTTACATTAAGCCGATGAAAAATAAAAATCAATATATAGGGATTAATTTTTCAGAAACGTTTACGAATATGCTTACTAATAGCTATCATCAACCTTACATAATAGGTGGTGCTGTTTATGTTATTGTATCATACAATATCCAACTAAACAAGCCTCGTAGCAATCAGTAGGAGTTACCTAAACTAAATACTTAGCTAAATAGGTTTGGCCTAAAGGCTTTTTCCAATTTGATACTAAATCTTTTGCATCTGTGATGGTGTTATCAAACACCAAGGTATGCTCTGTAACAAGCCCATTTACAATCAATTCGGCAATGCGTGCATTTTTCACAACATTGACGTTGTCATTGGTTTCGTAAGCTACCAATAACCGATTTAATAATTCGACGTCAAATTTCTGTTCCAATTCTTTTATTAAGCACAATTGCTTGTCAATACTGCAACCGCTGGCATTATAATTTGCTTCGTCAACTTTAAAAATCAATAAACGGTGTTTATATAATTCGTAAGACGCATCAAGACTCACATCATGGGCTGTCCATGTGCTTACAAAATTTTGACAGGCTGTTTTTAACTCCAGTTCTTGTTCAGCGGCTAATTGCTTGCTTAGTGTATATATCCAGATCTTTTGCATACTAACGATTAAATAAATTTACATTTTCTACTAGCGAAGGCGCACATACGTAATAAAATCAATCCGTGTTTAAAGCGGGAAATATTGGTACTTCCGTAAGTTCTTTCACGGTAACGAATAGGAATCTCTACTATTTTAAGATTCAATTTGTGGGCTCCAAACAATAAATCAAAATCACCAAAGGGATCAAATTCACCAAAGTATTTTCTGTTTTTTGTCAGCTTCACATAGTCTTTTCTAAACATCACCTTCGTGCCACAAAGCGTGTCTTTAAAGCGTTGTTCTAATAACCACGTAAATGCCCAACTGAAAAAATGATTGCCTAATAAATTTAAAAAGCGCATAGCTTCCTTATCCATAGGATATACCAAGCGAGTGCCATTAATGAAATCACCTTTGCTTCCTGCAATCGCATCATAAAATTTAGGAATGTCTTCCGGCGGCACCGTTAAATCTGCATCTAAAATCATCAAAATATCGCCAGTAGCTATCTTATAGCCTTCTCTCACCGCATCTCCTTTGCCTTTGCCTTTTTGCTGACCAATTTTAATATCATGCGTTAACGCATATTTTTGTTGAATTTCTTGAATTTTTTCCCAAGTGTCATCTGTACTATTTCCTTCAATAAAAATGATTTCTACATGCTTTCCAAACTTTGGCAAACGCGTAATGGCATTTTCAATATTACCGCTTTCGTTACGCGCCGGAATAACAATCGTTGTGGAATATTTCGTTTTATAATCCGCTGCGTTGCTTACCGGCAATGGTTTTGCAAAGGAATACGTATTTAAACTGAAAAATCTAAAAATAGGAAACTTAGCTAATACTAAGTTAAATAACTCTGCTAATAAAGGAATGTAAAAAGGGAAAATAAAACGTTTGGTGTTTCTGTAAACATCAAAACCAGCTATAAATAAAAGGTTATTAACGTCTTTACTATTCAACCAATTTTGTGTAGGTGTTTTCGTTTTTAAACCTATGACTTCAGCAAATTTTAATGCAGGTTCCCACAACGAATTGTAATACTGTACAATAATTTTTGTATTAGGGTGCGATACTTTTTTTAATTGCTCAAATACCACCTGCACATCATCTAAGAAACCAATCACGTTGCTAATGATAATAAAATCAAAGGTTTCCGTAAGTTGAATGTCATTAGCATCCATTACTAAAAACACTAAATTCTTATCTTTATGTTTTTCTTTAGCCCAGGCAATTTGAGAATCGCTAAAATCAATACCTACTTTTTTAGAACCAGAAATACCTGCTAATAAATCGCCACTACCACAACCAACTTCAAGCACCGAACTATCTTCGTGCGAAAAATAATTACAATAGTTCGTTATTTCTTTCCAATAATAATTGGATAAACCACGACCTTTTCTTTTAGAAGCAAGCGTATTAAAATAATCTTTGATATTTTGCAAAATGTATTTTTTTAAGAGAGCTAATTTACAATTTTAAGTTTGAGTTTAAAATTTAATTTGACTCTTCAATAAAAACAGTAGATTTTATTTTTTTTACTTAATACTTCGCTCTGTAAAAGACAAAAGAAACAATCAAGCCTTTGCGTGACAAGGAGAAAAGCCTTAGCGCCGTCATCAGAAAAATAAGTATATGACCCTTTTTCGCCAAAACACGCCGTGTCCCTATAAATAAAAACGAATAAGAAAGAATAAATTTTCCTTCCACTTCGCTATATAAAAAAATTACTTCAAAATATACATACCATTTGTAAAGCTAGGAATACGGTAAATAGCTACTGTGTTTTACAAAATTACATTCAGCCTTTTAATGGTCTCAATTTTATCATGTTGTGGTTATGACAAGCAGACAACAGAAAATAATGTATTTTTCTTTAACGCCAAAACTGCTATAAAAAATGATTTAATTGGAACTTGTGCTATCAATAAAATAATATCAAACAAATACAAAGTCGTAATTGATATCTTGAATTTTTTTGATGCGTAATGATTTAATTATGTTTAAAGATTGGAATAGCTTGAAAAAAAAATAGAGGCACACCTATTTAAAATGCGCCTCTATTAATATTTTCCAAAAAATACAGATTAATCTTCGCTGTTTCTGCTTAAAGCATAAATTACTAAACCAAATCCTATTTTATTAATTGCATCTGCGATATTGTAAACAATATCCATTGCATGAGAAGCAGCGGCTTGATCAGAAACAAGCTGTATTCCAAATAATCCGCCTGGTGTTCCCAATATATAGCCTAGTGGATAAATAGCCCAACCTACCAAAACGAACCAAGCTAAAATACGAGTTGCTTTTGCAACTTGTGGCCCAGCAGTTTGCGCCAACTTTGCAACTTCCCCAAACCATATAATATATACTATGTAAAAGTAAGCTATTCCTGAAAGTACGCCCCACAATACACTACTGTCTCTGGCAAGAACTTCACCTGCATACCCAGTCAATAACATAACTAATGATGCTGCAATCAGCTTCCATAGTAAACCAATTTTAGCTCCCGCTTTCTTAGTAATTAAATAAAATTCTACGCACATTAATGGTACTGTTAGTATCCAATCTACATACCTAAAGAAAGTAGGTGATTCTCCAGTCTCTAAGTTGTAACCTCTCATGTAGTAGTAATGCACTGCTGCAATAAAGGTAATAAGACCAGAGACCAGAACTGAGGTTCTCCACTTTTTTGATGTGTTGTTTAATTCAAAAAAGAAGAAAACTGATGCAGCCATCATGGCCATCGTTCCAACAAAGAACGTAAATGCTACATAATTGTCGCTTGCGATTTTTAAATGTTCCATTATAAATTGTTTAAATTTTTCCTACTATATTGGCTTTTCGGATACTGCCTTAAACATAATAACAAACTTTAAAATATTTTGTTTAATAAAATCAAAAATAAGTTGAATAAAATAATTAATTCTTCTTATTAGTTTTATGAACTGCTTGAGCTTAAACTCTTTAAATTTGTGGATTTGGCAATTATTTTAAGAGATTAGCCTTAATTAGAAA
>JAYVDU010000280.1:0-4574 GCA_043749245.1 Bacteroidota bacterium
CTTCCAGTTAACCGCACTCATATTAAACCATCCTACTACTTTAACCGTAGATGTAGTTGTAATATTAGTTTTCACATTTTCAGGAGTTGTAGCAAATAAGCCTGAGTTTGTTGTTTGCGTTTGCACCTGACTTAAAAAATTATAAGCTTGTTCTGAAAGCGAGTGAATTTCAACGCGACACATGTCATATTTATCTAGCGTTCTCCTCTTGGTGTAATGCCGTTTGCAATTGGTGGTATAAATATTAAACCATCAGAACCAGCGCCATTGGCGCCATCCTCAGTAATGTTAATATCAATTCCTTTATTATAAAACACTCCATTACGGAATGATTTTATCCAAAAATAATCTGGCACAGGTCCTACAGGATCAATTCCGAAAAATGAAAATTTATAACCCGCTTTGGTTACAAACGTTCCAGCTGCTTTATACTCAACAATTAAACTATCTATTGGAGTAGTTCTGTACATGCCTGTTGTTGCTGAATATACATTCCCTTGATGTGTTACCGTTAACGCATACGTATGCCCTACTCTACCAATGGTATCCATGCTGGTTACATTGAACACATAATTCCCGTTAGAATTATCCATAAAATTGTATGACTGTCCGGATGTAACATCTTTAACAACCACGGTAGCGCCACTAATAGGATTATTGGGCTTTTGACTAAAATAATTGTCAGAATAGGTTAAACGAATGGTTTGCGCTTGACGCATATCATTCACAAAAGCATCTATGGTAATCATAGGTGTACCGGCATCTAATTTAACTTGCACCACGTCCTCACAAGATGTAAAAGATAAAACCGTTAGTATAGAAAATAATAATTTAATAGTTTTCATTGTATCGTTGAATTTAATTTTTTATATTTTATATTTTTTTACTAGAATTTTAAATTATACGTAATAGCTGGAATGATAGAGCCAATCACCGAATACCTTACTGCCTCTGTATTGATAGGGTAATCGGCATTGTTCCTAAAATACGTAGAGAATGTGTTTCTGCGATTGTAAACATTATACACGCTTAACACTAATGATTGTTTAC
The DNA here is from genome assembly GCA_043749245.1 of Bacteroidota bacterium. GTDB lineage: Bacteria > Bacteroidota > Bacteroidia > B-17B0 > Aurantibacillaceae > UBA4416. Next base: position 1,051 of record JAYVDU010000280.1, read on the forward strand.
GTTTTTTTGTTTCATTCTTTTTAAAGTTATAGGTAATGCCAATATCTAAACGATTGTAAGATGCGTTACGATAGTTATTACGTGTACCATTCGTGTTATAAGGAATCACATATCCTTGCACTTCTAACTTAGCCGTAGGAAAAGTAGCAGGTGTACCGGTTTGGTATATAAAATTAGCAGAGAAACTCCAGCGCTTATTCAAATCAAAAATCAATACGGTGTTCAAATTATGTGTTCTATCGTATTTAGATAAAAACCAATCTCCATTACTAATACCACGCACCTGACGCTCTGTTTTGGATAGCGTATAACTTATCCAACCATTTAATTTTCCTTTTGCTTTTTTTAAGTAAAGCTCCATACCATAAGCTCTACCGCGACCTTGGACCAAATCAGCTTCTAAATATTTATTCAATAAAAGATTTGCATTATCCACGTAATCCAATTGATTTTGTAAATCTTTATAGTAAATTTCGGCAGAAGCTTCAAACATATTGTCTTTAAAATTTCTAAAATAACCTAAAGTAATTTGATCAGAAATTAAAGGTTTAATATTATTAGTTGCTGGTGTATAAATATCTAAAGGCGTGGAAGCCGCTGTATTAGATACAATGTGAAGGTATTGCGACATACGGTTATAGCCTAATTTAAGCGAACTCTTATCATTAATTTTATAATTAACTGCTAAGCGTGGCTCCGGATTATTATAAGCCGCAATGGTTTGATTATTGGTAATTTTTTCTACTTTTTCTAAAGGCTTGCTCTCATTAGGAATGGTATCGCGATAGGTGTACTTAGTTCCTTGCCCGATGTAATTAAAAAACGACCAACGCAAGCCGTATTGAATACTTAAACGGCTATTCAGTTTTTGTTCGTTATCAACATATCCTGCATACTCTACTCCGTATTGATTAGGTGAACTAATATTTCGGGCAATACCATCTGCTGTTGTAAGGATAGCTTGTCCTGGATTAAAGGTGAATAAGATGGCTTGTGCACCAAATTTAATCGTGTTTTTACTATTTAAATAGTATGTAAAATCCGGCTTCACACTATAATTAATAATATTGGATGTCCAATCAAATTTTTGTCCGTTACCTTCGCTCGTAAAGCCTAAATTATACTGGTAGTTACTGTAAAACGAGGTTAAGTTCATAAACAACTTACTATTAAAAATATGATTCCAACGTAAGGTGGCAGTGCTGTTTCCCCAATTGAATTTAAAACCCGCACCAAACACATCTCTACCAAAATAACCACTGGCAAAAACCGTGTTTTTATCATTGATTCGCCAATTGAATTTAGCCGTTAAATCATAAAAATAAAATTTAGCATCTTTCAATCCCGCTTGATTAGCAAGGAATGGCTTTGCCAACACATCAATATAACTACGGCGAGCGGCTATTATAAAAGAGGCTTTGTCTTTTAGGATGGGCGCCTCAATGGATAAACGACTAAAAATAGTACCAAGTCCGGCATTCACTTCCATTTTTTTATTATTTCCTTCTTTCATTCTAATGTCTAAAATAGAAGATGCTCTACCGCCGTATTGAGCAGGAATACCGCCCTTAATCAATTTTACATCTTTCACAGCATCGGGATTAAACACTGAAAAGAAACCAAATAAATGCGACGAATTATATACAGGAGCTTCATCCATCAATACTAAATTTTGATCAATATTACCACCACGAACATTAAAGCCACTGGCGCCTTCGCCCACGGTAGTAACGCCTGGCAACAATTGTATACTTTTAATAATATCTACTTCACCAAATAATGCGGGCATCTTTTGAATTTGTTTAATATCTAATTTAGATACGCTCATTTCCATGCTGGTAACATTTTTATCCTCTTTTTCGGAAGACACTTCCACCTCAGCTAATTCTTTTCCTTCTTCAGCTAACTCATTACTAATAGTTTGATTTACTGTAAGATTAATAGGTACAAATAATGTTTTATATCCTAAATAAGAAAACACAACCGTATCCTGCCCTTTAGGTAAGGTTAACGAGTAAAACCCATACGCATTGGTACTTGTAGCCAACTGCGAATTTTTTTTGTAAACCGTTACGCCTATTAAAGCCTCTCCGTTTTTAGCGTCCTTTAAATAACCGCTAATAGTGGATTTTTCCTGGGCATTAATGCTGAAGATGGCACAAATAAAGAATAGTATTAAACTTTTTTTCATATTTAGATATTTATTGAGGCGATAAATGTAGGAAACTTATTTTCATTTTAAAGTTTCCTAAATATTAAATTTACCGTTTATAACGAAAATATAACACCAATAGTATATACTTGTTTAATTGTATTTCCAATTTTTTCTCCCAACTATTTTAGTAACTTTAAATTCTCTTTATAAAAAACATCTATGAAAAAAATAATTACCATTGCCTTTATGTGTTGTATGGCATTATCGCACACTTCACAAGCCCAACTGACCGAAAATTTTGACGGAGCTACGTTTTCCTTAACCCCAAATTCATTTTATAAAAATACGGTTACAGATAATTGGCAAACATCAGGAACAACTCCCTTTGCTACCTTCCGCTACCATTGGGATACGAGCTCATCATCCTGGAGGTCGGGTTCTGCATTTACGAATGTAAAAGATACTGCCAATGGCACTTACACCAACTTGTATGGAAGTATTACCAATGGCGCCTTTAATGGGTCTACGTACGTTACCGTAAAAGATAGCGCTATCATTAAAATGAATTCTAATGCGCTTTCATTATCAGGTTTTTTTGTAACTAACACGACTTATGCTTATAAAACCATCAAAAATGGCAACAGTTTTTCCCGCAAATTTGGCGATACCACAGGAACTTTCTCTGGTTTACCACAAGGCACATATCCCGATTGGTTTAAACTAATTGTACACCCATATAGAGGAGGCGTATTATTAACAGATAGTGTAGAACAGTATTTAGCGGATTATCGTCCGGCAGGTACAGCTAATGATTATATTCAAAACAATTGGCAATATGTATTTTGTGCTAATTTACCAATATCCGATAGTATTAAAATTACTATGAGATCGAGTGATACAGGGATTTACGGAATAAATACCCCAGCTTATTTTTGTATGGATAATTTTACAGTAGTTAACACTGTTGGATTACAAGAGTTGCAAAACGTTATGAATATTGTGGTGTTTCCTAATCCTACCAATGATAATATTGCTTTAAATTATGTAGCAAAAAAGGAAACTACGTTATCCATAACTGTTTATGATGTGTTCGGTAAAGAAAGTTTAACAAGCCAAATACAAACTACAACGGGTCCTAATCTTTTAACCCTTGAAACAGCGGGCCTTGAGGCAGGAATTTATTTCATCGAATTGAAAGAAGGTGGAATGAATAAAAAAATCAAATTTGTTAAGTTGTAAAAACATACTTCAAACTATATTAATAATTTTTTAAAATGAACCTCGATTTAAAACTTAAACAAGCCATTGTTTGCGGAAGCACACAAGGCATAGGCAAAGCCATTGCTATGGAGTTAGCTAATTTAGGCGC
>JAYVDU010000281.1:0-14125 GCA_043749245.1 Bacteroidota bacterium
GGAGCGTAAAATCTGTAGAATTCCGTGAGGAGCGTAGAGCATATTTTTGACTAGATTTTTTGTTTCTTTTTCATCTATGGAAAAAGATAGAAATAAAAAAAGTCCACTAAATATTTATTATAGCCATTTTTTACAATCTTAAATAAAAACTTCCACGTTCTTTTCCTCCAACATTTTTTTGAGATTTATCAACGCATAGCGCATTCTACCCAAAGCTGTATTGATAGAAACATCCGTCACTTCAGCTATTTCCTTAAAACTCATGTCGTAGTATGTACGCATAATTACTACTTCCTTTTGATCAGGAGGCAACTCGCCTACGACATTTCTGATTAATTCCTTAAACTCTTTAGCCTCATTAGCGTCTTTTGAACTCGATACAGGTTCAGGAATAATATCAAAAATATCTACGCGTTCGCCTTCATCATTTGTAACCGACGATATGCTTGGCATTTTCTTAACCTTACGAAAATGATCAATCATTAAATTCTTGGCAATACGCAGTACCCAGGGCAAAAATTTACCCTCCTCGTTATATTGACGTTTCTTAAGTGTTTGAATCACTTTAAAAAATGTTTCCTGAAAAATATCTTCAGTCAATTCTTTATTACGACTAATTAAATATAAATACGAAAAAATACGGCGTTTGTGGCGTTTTACAAGAATAGAAAGGGATTCTTCATTACCATTCATATAAAGCTTAACAAGCTCGTTATCCGAAAGAAGTTGCATAGACATAGGACTACAATTAAATTATTAGTAAACAATAAAAATTTAAGTAGAGGTGTCTGCTATATGATTCTTCTTTTTTAGAATTGTCCGAAGACAATGGTGGTTAATAATAAAACGAATTTAGCTATTTTTAACTAAACGCAATTGTTAATTTGAGTAAAACTACGGTTTGACTTATTAAAAGAATGACCCCAATACGTGAAGTAATTTATCAACTTGACTGTGCCACAATAAACGAGCAGATACTTCATCTGCTTTATCTGAAGCAAAATCAGTAATCAAGAGAGATATATCATTCGTTAAATCATCTTTTTGGATACGGAATTCAAAATAACTACCATCATTTTTATCAACCCACTGGTATCTGATTAACTGAGGAGGAACTTCTTTTACTAATTTGGCTTGTTGAATTTGTCCATCCCAGTTAAAAGTAAATACACCATCTCTGATATTCACATCATCGCAAAACCACTCTGATAAGCCACTTTCGGTGCTTACAAATTCAAATACCATATCTTCAGAAGCTCTTACTACAAATTCTATTTCAAATTTACCATTAGGCTCTTTAATAAATTTTGCAGGGGCTTCGTTTGCATCCTTACGGAAAGTTGTAGGCGCTACAATTGGTTTTTTAATAATTGGTGCTTTTTCTTTTTTTACTTTTGCAACTTTCTCTGGTTTTACAACCGGAACTTTCACTACAATTGGCTTTTCTATCTTAACAACAGGTGTAGGCTTTGCTTTTACAACTTCCTTTTTAGCTATTGCTTTAACTATTGCTTTAACTATAACTTTTTTTGCAGGTTTAGCTATTTTTTTAGGAGCAACTTTTTTTGCAACTATTTTCTTTGCTACAGCCTTTTTTACTGGCTTAGTAACCTTTTTGGACACGATAGGGCGTGATGCTTTTTTAACAGGTTTCACCGCTTTTTTCGCAACTACTTTTTTAGCAACTGCTTTTTTTACTATTTTCTGTGCAACTATTTTTTTTGATGCAACTTTTTTAACTGCTTTTTTTGGAGCTACTTTTTTAGTTACAGGTTTTGCTTTAACAATCGATTTTTTCACAGGCTTAGCTTTAGCAACTGGTTTAGATGCTACTTTTTTAACAACGGCTTTTTTTGCTATTATTTTTTTAGTATTAGTTTTAGCAGATGCTTTTATATTTTTTGACGAAGCCTTTGTTTTTGTCGACATAACCTTTAATTTTTTGGGAAATATATACAAAAATATGTTTCTAATGAAATTATTTTGTTAAATATTATTTTATTTATTCAATGCCTACTCTTTTTTTACTTAAAATCACTTAAAAAATTACCTTTGTCGCTATGGATAATATCATCACCCTTTTACCCGAAAGTGTGGCTAATCAAATAGCCGCAGGGGAAGTGGTACAGCGCCCTGCTTCTATTGTAAAAGAATTACTCGAAAATGCGATTGATGCAAAAGCAACCTTTATTAAATTAATTGTAAAAGATGCTGGCAAAACCTTAGTTCAAGTTATTGATAATGGATTAGGAATGAACCCTGTAGATGCCCGTATCGCTTTTGAACGCCATGCTACTTCAAAAATAAAGAAAGCCGAAGATTTATTTCAATTACAAACCAAAGGCTTTAGAGGTGAGGCATTAGCCAGTATTGCGGCCGTGGCGCAGGTTGAATTAAAAACAAAACGCGAAGACGATGTTGTAGGTCAACTCATAGAAATAGAAGGGAATAAATTTATTAAACAAGAAGAATGTCAGGCACCCACGGGTAGTTCCTTTAGTGTTAAAAATTTGTTTTTCAATATTCCTGCCCGACGTAATTTTTTAAAAGATGATAACGTAGAACTAAAACATATCATTGATGAATTTGAACGCGTAGCGCTTCCTCATCCTAATATTCATTTTCAGTTATTTAGTAATGGAAACGAATTATATAATTTGCCTCCTGCAACCTTAATAGAGCGTATTTCGGGCTTATTTGGTAAATCGTTTCAAGGGAAATTAGTTCAAATAGACGAAACAACCGACGTTGTTAAAATTAGCGGCTATGTTGGTAAACCCGAAAATGCAAAGAAGCGTCGTGGCGACCAATACTTTTTTGTAAACGATCGTTTCATTAAAAGCCCTTACCTGCATCATTCTGTGGCTGAGGCTTATAGAGATCTTATTTCGAGTGATAGTCACGCTGCTTATTATTTATTTTTACAAGTAAATCCAGAGTTGATAGATATTAATATCCATCCAACTAAAACAGAAATTAAATTTCAAGACGAAAAAATTATTTACGCACTATTACATAGTTCTGTAAAACGAGCCCTGGGAAAAGCCAACTTAGCGCCAAGCTTAGACTTTAATACCGAAATGAGCTTTGAGATTGATTATACCAAAACGGTTTCTCAACCAATCGTATCCGTAAATGCAGATTACAACCCGTTCAATTCTGGTACAAATAAAAATTCTTCTTATCAACAACCAAAAGAAACTGAACAGCAAAAACATAATAAACAGAATTGGGAAAGCCTGTATCAAAATTATGCAAACACGGATTACAGAGGCGAAAATGAAACTCTTCAACTCGAAAAACAAGCAGAGCAACATACATTAGCTTACGAAAATCAAACGTACAAAGGATTTCAATTGTATGGTAAATATATTATTTCGGCACATCAAACAGGATTATTGGTGATTGACCAACAACGTGCTCACGAACGTATTTTATTTGAACATTATACAGCTACTAAAGATAAAACCACTGCTTCTGCCTCGCAACAAGTGCTGTTCCCAATAACCATCGAATTAACACCAAATGATTTTGTATTAATCGAAACATTAACACCGCATTTTAAATTACTTGGTTTTGAAATAGAACCGTTTGGAAAAAACACGATTGTGATTCAAGGTACACCTGCAGAATTAGGAGAATTTAACACTCAGGAAATGATTGAAGGTATCTTAGAAACCTATAAATTAAATACCTTTGACGTAAAACTCGATCCATTTGAAAATATGTGCAGAAGTATGGCAAAAAGTGCGGGCATTAAATACGGTAAATCATTAGAAAACGAAGAGATAGCATTGATGCTTGAACATTTATTTAACTGCGAAAACCCTATGTATAGCCCAAATGGAAAGCCTATTATTATGGAAATGAGTAAACTGGATTTAGAAGCATTTTTTAAGAAATAAGTTTTATATACGAGCATGCAAGAATTTAAACCGCGACAGTTTCAGGAAATCCCAATGGTGGTTAAATATATTTTAATCATAAACGTGGCATTATTTGCTATAAAAAGCTTTATGCCTCATCTAATTGATTTGGATAAATACCTTGATTTATCTCCTGTTAACTCCCCATATTTCCGCCCACATCAATTTATTACTTATATGTTTATGCACGCCGACCTTTCTCATATTTTTTTAAATATGCTTGGGGTTTATATGTTTGGTTCTATTTTAGAAAACATTTGGGGCTCTAAACGATTTATTAATTTTTACTTGCTTTGTGGCTTAGGTGCGGCTTTATTTCAATTAGTCATAAATTATTTTAATCAAGAATTCTCAATTTTATTAGGTGCATCAGGAGCTTTATTTGGGCTATTAGTGGCTTTCGCCATGATGTTTCCAAATACAGAACTTCAACTCTATTTTATTATTCCAGTTAAAGCAAAATATTTAGTATTAGGTTACACGCTTTATGAACTTTTTAATGGTTTCTTTGCTCACGATAACGTCGCTCACTTTGCCCATATAGGAGGCTTAGTTGTAGGTGTTATCATTATGCTTATTTGGAAACGGAATAAAACATTTTTTTACTAAATTAAAATAAGTTCTTGTCGCATTCACTATGGCTTTTTTCGATAATTTAAAATACGAACTACAAAAACACAGCGTACTAACTATACTATTAATAGTAAATGTTTCCTTGTTTTTTATACTTAATATTAGTACAGGCATCTTTCATTCGGCTGCTATTACTGATTTTTTGACACTTCCTTTAAATCTTTCCGAATTCCTTTTTAAACCCTGGACGATTCTAACCTATATGTTTGCTCATAAAGATTTAGGGCATTTATTTTACAATATGCTATTGTTGTATTTCACTTCCAAAACGTTTTTAAATTTCTTGAACGAAAAAAAATTAGTGTATGTGTATATCATGAGTGGTTTATTTGGAGGCATCACACTATTAATTCTTTCTGCAATATTTCCTGTCAACTTTGCTTCTTCCTTTTTACTTGGCGCGTCAGCAGCTGTTATAGGCATTGTTGCCAGCTTAGCGGTATATATACCTAATTTACCTGTGAGCTTATTTGGTATCATTGAAATGAAGTATAAATATTATGCACTTCTTGTTTTTGCATTAACCACAATTATTGATTTTAATATCAATACTGGCGGAAAAATATCACACTTTGGAGGCGCGTTGTTTGGATTATTTTTTGGCTATATGTTGAAGAATGGAAAAGATATTTCTGATTTTTCTTTTTTGAAACGAGAGAAAAAACCGACTTTAAAAGTAGTGCATTCCAATAAATCAAAAGCCCCGTCAAATGCTGGTTTCGATAATCAACAAACAATTGATTTATTGCTCGATAAAATTTCTAAGCAGGGGTACGAAAATCTAACGAAAGCCGAAAAAGAATTATTGTTTAAACTTTCTCAGAAAAAATAGATACGATTATTAAATTAATTTTATAAATTGTGAACCAAATGACAATAAAGTATTTTTTAATAATTAGTTTTTTAATAGGAGCTTTAGATGCCTTTACTCAAACAACTAAGCATTACGATGTTACGGATGGCGACGAGCACGTGAGTCATAGAAACTACGTGATGGCTTTGCCGATTTATAAAGAAGTTTTAAAAAAAGAAAAAGAAGATGCGAGTTTACATTTTAAAATTGCAGAATGTTATTTAAACACCAATATCAATAAAACAGAAGCCATTAAATACTTAGAGTTTTGTGCTAAAGCTCCAAAACCATCACCAGAAGTGTATTTAAAATTAGGACAAGCATACCGTTTAGCCAATAAATTAGCAGAATCAATTAAAGCTTTCGAAAAATTTAAAGAGTTAGAACCTAAACAAAAAAAAATAGCTGACCGACAAATTGAAATTTGCAACAATGCCAAAGCATTAATGCTTAACCCTGTTAATGTATCTTTTACCAATTTAGGAAAAGAAATTAATTCTGAGTTTGCCGATTATTATCCCTTCATTACTCAAGACGAACAATTTTTAGCGTTTACAACTCGTCGAAAAGGGCAAACAGCCAGTCATTTGGAGGTTGATGGTTATTTTGCTTCAGATATCTATACATCAAATTTAGAAAACGGACAATGGGCTAAGGCAGTCAATATGGGTACTAAAATAAATTCAAATTTAGATGAGCAAGTTGTTGGATTAAAAGCTGATGGCTCTGAAATGCTCATTTACATTGATCATATTGATAAGTTTGGAGATATTTATTCAACTGTAAAAAAAAATGGAGCATGGGTAAAATATGTTCCCTTCCCTGAATCGATAAATAAAGAAATTGAACACTCTGCATCCATTAGCGCTGATGGCAATACCCTCGTGTTTGTGCGTAGCGAAAACAGAGAATCTCCAACTGATATTTACATTTGCCGAAAATTACCTAACGGTAATTGGAGTCCACCTTTTAAATTAGGGAACGAAATTAATACGCCCTATCAAGAAGATTTTCCTTACTTATCTCCCGATGGAGTAACCCTGTATTTTTCATCAGAAGGACATAATACCATGGGTGGTTTTGATTTATTTAAAAGCACTTGGAATCCGGATGAAAACACATGGACACCTGCCGAAAACCTTGGCTATCCTATCAATACAACTGATGACGACAGAAGTATTAGTTTAACAACCGATAACAGAGCTGGCTACATTAGTGCTTTGCGCCCTGGTGGACAAGGAGATTTGGATATATACCGCATACGATTTAACGATGTCGATCAAAAATTAACTATTTTTTTAGGAAATATTGCTTTAGGCGATTCTTTAAATAAACCAAAAGATTACATCGTTAATATATTGGCTATAAATACCATTACTAAAGAAGAGTTTAGCTTTGTTCCTAATCCAAACAATGGTAAATTAATAATGGCATTACCAGCAGGTAAATACGACATTGTGGTTACTGCTGATGGCTATGCCGAATTAAAAGATAAACTTACCGTTTCCGATTTAGGCGTGATCATCTCCGAAGAAAAAAAGAATTATAAATTAGCTAAACAATAATAGAGTATAATTAATATGCTAATACCTGTTTATAAGTCATTGCGAGTGTTCCTTTACGAAGCAATCTCACTTATAGTATTGTTTGATATTGCTTATTGCCTGGCAATGACGAACGTTGTTCTTAATAATAAGACATCAAACTATTTTAAATTATAAAAGGTCTAATGAATAAAAACTTCGCCTTAGTTTTAACTATTTGTTTATTAAAAACAACGAGTTTTTTTTCTCAATCCTATCAAATTGGATTATTAAAATACAGCGGTGGAGGCGATTGGTACGCTAATCTCGAAACATCCTTACCCAATTTAATTAAGTTTTGTAATACCAATCTAAAAACAACTATCAATCCCGAACAAGCTATTGTAGAAGCCGGTAGTTCCGAAATTTTCAATTACCCTTTTGTGCACATGACAGGGCATGGTAATGTGGTATTCTCTAACCAAGAAGCCGATAACCTCCGTAAATACCTATTGTCGGGTGGATTCCTGCATATTTCAGATAATTACGGGATGGATAAATTCATCCGTACTCAACTTAAAAAAGTATTTCCCGAATTGGAATTAATTGAACTCCCCTTTTCACATCCCATCTATCACCAAACCTTTAACTTTGATAAAGGCTTACCAAAAATTCACGAGCATGATAACAAAGCACCGCAAGGCTTCGGACTCATTTACGAAGGACGCTTAATTTGTTTTTACGATGCTGAATGCGATTTGGGGGATGGCTGGGAAAGTTACGACGTTCATAAAGACAGTCCTGAGATCCACGAAAAAGCCTTAAAAATGGGCGCTAATATTATTAGCTATTCTTTTATTAGAAAGTAATTATAAGAGAGTAAATCATACTATTTTATAAAAAGAAATAAATAATTCCAAACCCTACATCGCAGCCATCAATAAATTAATATCTTTAAATGGTAAATTAAAGGTTTCACCTAAGAATTGATTCGTTAGTATTCCGTTATAAATATAAACACCATTACGCACACCAGAATCTTTTCGTACCAAACTATCAAACCCACCTTCATCACCCATATTCATTAATATTTGAGAGAAGATATTACTGAAAGCATAAGAGGCAGTACGTGCAACACGTGATGGAATATTAGGCACACAATAATGGATCACTCCATGCTTTCTAAATACAGGCTTGGTATGGTTAGTCACTGATGATGTTTCAAACACACCGCCCTGATCAATACTGACATCAATAATAACCGAACCTGTTTTCATTTCAGCTACCATGTTTTCAGATACAATACACGGCGTTCTTCCTTTGGAGGCTCTTAGCGCACCAATAGCAACATCAGCCGTCTTTAAATGTTTTTCTAATACCTTAGGCACAATCACTGATGTAAAAATACGCGTTCCTAATTGGCTTTGTAATCGACGTAAACGAGATGTTGAATTATCAAATACTTTTACGGTTGCGCCCAAGCCTAAAGCTGCACGAGCAGCAAATTCACCAACTGTTCCTGCACCAATAATCACAACCTCCGTTGGAGATATACCGCTGATACCGCCCAGTATAGAGCCAACACCATTGTTTGCATTACTTAATAATTCGGCTGCCACTAATATAGAAGTACCTCCTGCAATTTCGCCCATTGCTCTGATAACAGGGTATATGCCGGCATCATCAGTAATCATATCATAAGCTACACAATTTAATTTTTTAGCAATTAATTTTTTTAAAAAATCTTCAGGTTGCACCGTTAATTGTAACGCAGAAAACAAGGTTTGTTTCATTTGCATTAACTCAATTTCTAATAAGGTAGGTGGAGCAATCTTTAAAATAATATCTGCTTTAAATATATCTTCGGCCGATAATACAATTTCAGCGCCAGCCTCACTATAATCCGTATCTTCAAAATGTGCCGCTTTACCAGCGCCTGCTTCTACAATAATACGATGTCCGTTATTAACTAATAAGGCCACCGCATCTGGAACCAACGCTACACGATTTTCTTGAAATGCCGTTTCTTTAGGAATACCAATATATAATTTTCCTTTTTTTCGAGCAACTTCCAACATTTCTTCTTGAGGAGCATAAGCACCCTTTGTCAAAGAAAACAACACATCTTTAGTCATTACCATAGTTACAAAATTTAATAATATTAATAATTTTTTCCTCTAAATCGTGGGGCATTACAATCATCTAACGCTTTTTTAGGTCTGAAGATAAAACCAACTCTCAATTCTAATGTGCGATTCCACATTGTCACATCACCCACATGAAGTTTAATTAAATCAGGATTATAATGCAATTCTACAAAAGGTTTAAACTTATTATAGGTTACAAACTCAAAACCCAAAGCCACATCAGGTGTTACACCTAATTTTGGGACCGCTCCGGATACAGCTCCATAAGCGGGTGTAGCACGCATGATATTATATTCTATTCGAGCTCCAAGCATTATGTAAGGCGTGCCTCTGTAACCTTCGTTGAAAAAATATTTAAAATAATTATTCCATTGTAAATTACCATACGAATTAGCAACAGCTGCCCCACGCTCGCCTGTGTAACGATTTAACAAAGGGCGTTCGACAGCACCTTTATTACAAAACTCAATTTCAGTTTGCCAACGTACATGATCGTATTTTAAAAACTCGCCCAAAAGCCCTACACTAAAATTAAAATATTCTGCCGATCGGTGTGAAGGGGCATCGTAGGTATGTAAAAAAGTTATAGAATCAATAGGATGTGTATTCATGTAACGATGACTCGATTCAGTAACTCCTACAAATAAACCTATACCTCTAAAAAATTGCGCATGTATATTCAACGATAGTTGACATAAAACACTACTTATTATTATTTTCTTTATCATGGTTACTGAGTTTATCGATGTATGATTAAGCACTTATTGTTTCTATAATTGGATTCACTTTTTTAACCAATCCTTGTAATACTTTACCTGGACCAACCTCTGTAAAATGAGTAGCGCCATCTGCTATCATTTGAATAACAGTTTGAGTCCACTTAACAGGAGCCGTTAATTGTAATATTAAATTTTTCTTAATTTCTTCCGGACTTGATACAGCCTTAGCGGTTACATTTTGGTATACCGGGCATATAGGTTGATTGAAAGATGTTGCATTAATAGCAGCTTCTAATTCAACACGAGCAGGCTCCATTAAAGGCGAGTGAAAAGCGCCGCCAACAGGCAATACCAAGGCGCGTTTAGCACCTGCTGCTTTCATTTTTTCGCAAGCAATATTGATTCCATTGATAGAACCAGAAATAACTAATTGTCCGGGACAGTTATAATTAGCCGCCACAACAATATCTCCTGCATCTGTAATTTCTTTACAAATTGTTTCGATAATAGAGTCTTCTAAATTCAAAACGGCTGCCATTGTAGACGGTTCCAGCTCGCACGCTTTTTGCATGGCTTGCGCACGTTTTGAAACTAATGTTAGTGCAGATTCGAAACTCAATGTCTTGTTTACCACTAATGCAGAAAATTCCCCTAAAGAATGGCCCGCTACCATATCTGGAATAAAAGAATCACCCATGGTAGATGCCATAATTACTGAATGTAAAAACACCGCAGGCTGTGTGACATTGGTTTGTTTAAGAGCTTCGTCAGTGCCATTAAACATAATATCGGTAATATTAAATCCTAAAATTTCATTAGCTTGATGAAATAGTTTTTTTGCAAGATCAGAGTTTTCATATAGTTCTTTTCCCATTCCTGGAAACTGAGAACCTTGACCAGGGAATACAAATGCTTTTTTAGCCATAAAATAAATATACTTATATAAGTTATAAATATAAGATTAAAAAGCAATTTTAATTCTCGGTTTTATAAATATAAACTAACGATAACTTGTTAATTTTTTTACTCTAATTCAATTAAGAAACAAACCCCTTAATAAACCTAAGTTTACAAGGGGTTTGAGTCACAAAATAAAAAAATAAATTATTTTGCTTTTGTTAATTCGATTGTACAATCAATTCTAACATCTTCGCTTACTGCTACTCCACCAGCTTCTAACGCTGCATTCCAAGTTAAACCAAAATCTTTACGATTTAATTTACCTATAACTTTAAATGCATAACGCATCATTCCGTAAGGATCTTTAACTACTTTTGAAGCTCCAATGGCAGTTAATGTTACTGTTTTAGTTACGCCATGCATGGTCAATTCTCCCGTTAAGATGTAAGAATTTTTCATTTTAGGGTTTGCTTTCATCGATGTACTTTTAAAAGTCATGTTAGGAAATTTAGCTACATCAAAAAAATCTGGGCTTTTTAAGTGACCATCACGTTTTTCGTCGTCCGTATTAATACTGTTCACATCAATTTTAAAGTCAATAGAAGCATCTGTAAAATCTGTTTCAGTTTTAGAAGATACCTTACCTTCATAAATTTTAAATTTACCTTCTGTTTCACTCACCATCATGTGGGTTACAGCAAACCCCATTTTACTGTGAGAAGCATCTACATTCCAATTTGTTTGTGCTTTTGCACTTAACGAGATAGCCGCTACAGCTACTAATGTTTTAAACGTTGTTTTCATTTTTTGTTTTATTATTTTAAGTTAAATTTAATTTCGTTGACAAATGTATATATAAAATTAGATGTTACAACACCTAATTTTAAAATAATTGTTAAATTTATTATAAAAAGCTAATTTTGAATCAATTATAAAAAATCAAAAAACATATTCACCCATTGGCGTATTTGATTCGGGTTACGGAGGACTTACTATTTTAAAAGAATTAGTAAGTACACTACCCCACTATGATTACTTGTATTTAGGAGATAATGCGCGTGCTCCTTATGGATCTCGATCGTTTGAAACAGTTTACGAATACACTTTACAGTGTGTTCGTCAACTCTTTGATAATGGATGTGAACTAGTGATACTTGCTTGTAATACGGCTTCAGCAAAGGCATTGAGAACCATACAACAAAAAGATTTGTCTTTAATAGATTCTAAAAAAAGAGTGCTTGGCGTAATCAGACCAACAACTGAAATCATTGGTAATTACACTAAAACAAATCATATTGGTATTTTTGCAACAAGCGGTACCGTCTCTTCGCAATCTTATGTCATTGAAATAGAAAAGTTTTATCCAAATATAAAAGTGTTTCAAGAAGCCTGCCCTATGTGGGTTCCTTTAATTGAAAACAATGAATTAAGCGGTGCAGGTGCTGACTATTTTGTGAAAAAACATATAGATCACTTATTTTTACAATCACCACATATTGATACGATCATTTTAGGTTGTACTCACTATCCATTATTAAAATCCTTGATAGAAAAATATTTACCAAAAGAAGTTACCTTATTAACGCAAGGCCATGTAGTTGCTGATGGCTTAAAAGACTACTTAATGAGGCATCCCGAAATGGAAACATTAATTTCTAAAACTGGTAGTGTCCAATTTTTAACGACAGATTCTGCTGAATTATTTGATAAACAAGCGAGTTTGTTTTTCGGAAAAGACATCCAATCTAAACACCTCAGTTTGAAATAATAATTTATCTTTATAAAACTCTTAAACTTACATTCATGAAACTTTTTTTCATAACATTATTCTTTGCAATAACTCAGTTTACCTATTCTCAAACTGTTCAAAATAGTAATTATTCAACCGTTGGTTATATCAAGGATGACGGCTCTGTTCAAAATTCTAATTACTCTACTATTGGATATATCAAATCTGATGGAACCGTTCAAAACTCCAATTATTCATCAGTAGGTTATATCAAATCTGACGGAGCTATCCAAAACTCAAATTACTCAATCATTGGCTATATCAAGCAAGATGGCACGGTTCAAAATTCTAATTATTCAACCATTGGTTATATTAAAGAGGATGGTACGTTACAAAACTCTAACTATAGTACTATTGGATATGCAAAAAACATTAATAAAAAATGGGCTGCGGCAGCAGTTTTCTTTTTCTTTTATCATTTGAATTAAGCGCATTTATTAAAAAATCAAATAACTTTCTTTAACAAAAAAATATATGATTTTTCATTAAAAAAATTACCTTTACATTCTCCTTGAAAAAAATTAGTACATACCTTATTTTAATTATTGCAATTGCTTTAACGAGTTGCGATGGTTACAACAAGCTTTTGAAAAGTTCTAATTATGAACTGAAGCTTGAAAGAGCGCAACAATACTACGCTAAAGGGAATTACGTGAAAGCTATGGCTTTATTTGAAGAGTTAATTCCTGTATATAAAGGGACTGATAAAGCGGAAGAAATTTATTATTACTATTCGTATTGTAATTATTACCAAGGAGATTACGGCTTAGCTCAATATCATTTCAAAAATTATGCACGCAGTTTTCCTAACGGGAAGCATGCCGAAGAATGTCTGTTTTTAAATGCTTATTGCTATTACCTGAACTCTCCTGCATACCACTTGGATCAAACAGATACAAAAAATGCAATGGCCGAATTACAAAATTTCATTGATCAATATCCAGAAAGTTCTCGTATAGATTCTTGTAATAAAATTTCCGATTTACTAAGAGGTAAATTAGAACGAAAAGAACATGATATTACCATACAGTATTTTAATATTGGTGATTACAAAGCAGCGATTGCCTCTGGTAATAATTTCGCAAAAGACTTTCCTGAGTCGCGTTATATTGATGAGTTAATGTACACAACGGTTAACTCCTATTACTTGTTAGCGATTAATAGCTTGGAAACCAAAAAGTTAGAAAGATTAAATTTATCTATAGAAAGTTATTTAAAATTAGTAGATTTGTACCCGAATAGTAACTATTCGTTAAAGGCCGAAAGCATTTACGAAAGTTGTAAGAAAATGAAAAGTAATATAAAAACATAGTAAGATGGATTTCAAAAAAAGCAACGCAGAACCAAGTACAGTAACTCGTGATATCAGAAATTTTGATGGACCAACGGGAAATTTATACGAATCAATTTCTATTATCTCTAAACGTGCTAATCAAATTAGTTCAGAAATTAAAGAAGAATTATCTGCTAAGTTAGCTGAGTTTGCTAGTAATTCAGACAATTTAGAAGAAATTTTTGAAAACAGAGAACAAATCGAAATCTCTAAACATTACGAAAAAATGCCTAAACCAGCATTAATCGCTATACAAGAATTTTTAGAAGACAAAACGTATTACCGTAATCCTTCTAAAGAAA
>JAYVDU010000282.1:0-4553 GCA_043749245.1 Bacteroidota bacterium
CACGCTTTTGGTTTAACTTTCACACAAGCTGAGTTGATTGCAACGCTTATATTTTTTATCGGGATTGTGGGTTTGGTTTATTCTTTCAGGAGAAAAGATATAGCACTTTACCCAGCGGAAAAATAGAATTTAATGTGATTTATTTATTCCTTATTTTTGCAAAAAATAAATTATGGCTGAATTATTAACTATTAAACAAGCCGCAGAATTTGCTTCAACTTATATCAGTAAAAATGTTACCGCTTCAAATATATCATATCTAATTAATTATGGGAGAATAACAAAAGTTGGAGAAAATGGCGGAACTTTAATTGATAAAAATATTCTTATTGATTATTATACTTCCGTTTCTGGTGAAAGAGAATTACAATGGAAAGAACAATTAGGGAATGATCTTAATTGGACTTTAAGTTTCGACAAATTAAAAGAATCTGACACTACAAAACATGTTCATAGGCTTCATCCTTACAAAGGGAAATTTATTCCACAATTAGTTGAATATTTTTTAGATGATCATATTGATGAATTTAAAACAGAGGTCTTTTTCAAAAAAGGAGATATTGTCTTAGATCCATTTTGTGGAAGCGGAACCACTTTAGTTCAATCTAATGAATTAGGGATTAATGCTATTGGAATTGATATTTCTGTTTTCAATACTTTAATTTCAAATGTTAAAATACAAAAAGTAGATTTTTCTGAGCTTTTTAACACAACTCAATCAATAACTCAAGAGTTAAAAACATTTGTTGCAAGTACTAAACATTTAGAATTTGAAGCTAAACTATTAGAGCAATTGAATAAATACAACAATCAATTTTTCCCATCCCCTGAGTTTAAAATAAAAGCAAGGAATAAAGAAATAAATGAAACTGAATATGCTTACTATCACGAAAAAATAGTTTTGGAAATTTTCAATAGATTAGTCGATGAGTTTAAACTAAAGATTTTACAAGATAAAAATGAACGCTTTTTAGAAAAATGGTATCTGCAACCAGTGCGAGATGAAATTGATTTTGTATTTGATAAAATTAGGAAAATCGAAAACTCTCAAATTAAGAAAATTGTTACAGTAATTCTTAGTAGAACAATTAGAAGTTGTAGAGCAACCACACACGCTGATTTGGCAACTTTAATTGACCCTCTTTCAACAACTTATTACTGTGCAAAACATGGAAAAATTTGCAAACCTCTTTTCTCGATACTTTCTTGGTGGGAAAGATATTCAAAAGATACTATTTATAGATTCGGTGAATTTTTAAAACTTAAAACGAATACTTTTCAGATTTGCCTAAATGGGAATTCTGAGACTTTAGATATTTTTTCAGAACTCCAAAATAAGTTCCCAAATTTTCATAATTTAGCTATTGAGAAAAAAATAAAAGGTATTTTTTCTAGCCCACCCTATGTTGGGTTGATTGATTATCACGAGCAGCATGCCTATGCTTATGATCTTTTTGGATTTAAACGGAGAGATGACGAAGAGATCGGACCTTTATTTAAGAAACAATCAAAAAAGGCGCAGGAAGATTATGTAAATAGTATTTCGAATGTACTTAATAATGCAAAACAATTTTTTGTTGATGATTATGACGTTTTTTTAGTTTCAAATGATAAATACAATTTATATCCTAAAATTGCTGAACTATCAGGTATGCAAATCGTGAATCAATTTAAGAGACCAGTGTTGAATCGTACAGAAAAGGATAAGAATGCTTATTCAGAAATAATTTTTCATTTGAAAAGAATTTAAAATATGGCAAAGGGAAAAAAAACATTAATTGATAGAAATATTGAAAAATTTATTAGCAATAATTTCGGAAAAAAAGAAATCAATGATAATGACTCTTTTAAGTTTGAGTTATTTGTAAATTCAATGCACGTTTGGCAATGCTCAAGTCAAACTTATAGTTCAAACAATCAAATTGGAAAAGATATTTCTTTGGGGAAAGCTCAAGGTAGTGATGCTTTTTTTATTTCAATAAATGATTTTGAAAAAATATTCACTTTAAAAGATAATTTAGAGACAGTTATAAAAACTGTTACTGAAGAAGCTAAAGAAGTTACATTCCACTTTATTCAAACGAAAAAGTCTGAAAATGCTGACTGGGGTAATTTTTTAAAATTTATTGAAATTCCATTAAATATTTGGAAAGGTTTAGAGTTCAGCATAACTGATAAGATCAATAAAGATATACAAAATTTAATTGATGAAATAATAGATAGCAATAATCAAACTCTAAAAAATATCTCACATAAAATTGATATCTCATTCTACACGAATAAAAACGATTCTGATATCGAAAAACTTCGAATTAACTGGAAATTAGGAATTGATCAAAAAATATCCGAATTTTCAGAATGGTTAAATAAGAAAGAAATCTCAATTAAGCTTCAGGGATCGAGTTATGTCAACGATATCTACGAGAAACTTGGGTCAAATGAATATGAAATGTCAATTAAAAAAAATCAAGTAAGAGAAATTGATGAAAATAAATATCTAATTGGATATTTAACGGCAAATGAACTTCTTGATGGAATTTCAAGTATAGTAAATGGGGAAAGATCTTTATACCTTGATGTTTTTAAAAATAATATCAGGTTGTATCTTGGAGACACTGGAGTAAATCGTGAAATAAAGAAAACTTTAGTAGAAGAACCAGAATTTTTTCATTTTTACAATAATGGGTTAACAATTACAACGAAAAAGATTTCTGGTGATAACTCTAAAAATTATACAATTTCACCTGTAAACATTGTAAACGGTTGCCAGACTGCAAATAGCATTTTTAATGTTTTCAAGTCTGATTCTAAAAATATTGAAAAAGTTAAAATTCCTGTTAGAATTATTGTTGCAAAGGATCAAGAATTTGAAAATATAACTATTAGAACAAATACACAAAATGGATTAGAAGCCAAAGATTTGATCTCCATAAAAAATATTCAAAAAGATATTGAAGAAGATTTTTTAAAAACAAAATTTTTAGGTAAGAAATTTATTTATAAAAGACAAAAATCTGATTCTGTCAATTCTGTCGAAGCAGATTTTATAGTACACATAGATGATATTTTAAGGGCATCTTTTTCAACAATTATGTTAATACCTAACAAAGTGTCAGGATACTATGATGTTACAACTAAAAAGTATTTAGATTTAATTTTTGACGAAAGATTTTCAAAAATTTATACGATTTTAACTGTTATTTTAAAACTTGTTAAATTCGAAATTGATGAGAGTGATTTTAATAGACTCAGTTACCATATCTGTTACTTAATTTATAGATTTGTAAATAAAAATCAAGATATTAATTCTATTGAAGAATATTTTAGAGATGGTAAAAATTTTGAAAATGATGAGGAATTAACTATACAAAATAAATTGATTGAATGTATTTATTCAAACTTATATTCTGTAATAAAGAGTGAAATTACTTTTAAAAACACACTTGAATATATTACTGGAGTTATCAAAGAAAAATATCCAGAACTTCTAGATATTTCAGATAAAAAGAAAGAAAGAATTCTTTATTCGCCAGTACATAGAACAAAAGGTATAAAAAAGAATCCAATATTCGATAATTTTGATGAACATTTTTCAAGAAAATTTACTGATTTTATACAAAAATAATGGCTTTATCTAAAGAACAGTTGAATAATATCGAAACCGTACTGCGCAACGCATTGCGTACAAAGTTTCAAAACTATAAGCCTGAACCAGCGGCGATGCCTTTTCATACAAGGTTGCTTGGAAAAGACAGGTTAGCACTTTTTTCATTTATTCATTCACTCAATACTAATTTTGGTACAAGTATTTTTGAACCAGTTGCATTAGCATTGGCAAAATCAAATTTTAAGTCTGCAAAAGCACAAGCAGTTGCTGGAGAATACATAAGTTCTGAAGCTTTTTTAGTCATTCAAGAAATTATGAATGATTTAACAGCCGCAAAAGGAACCCCTGATAAAATAAAAGAAATTGAAAAAATCAGAGCAGTATGTCAGAAAGGGACAATGCATAAAGTAAAACCAACTAAAGTTGATATTTTTCTGGAAAGCTTTGAAAGCGAAATTTATTTATTTGATATTAAAACAGCTAAACCAAATGCAGGTGGATTTAAGGAATTTAAAAGAACACTTTTAGAATGGGTAGCTTGTTCTTTAGCCACTAATCCTGAAATCAAAGTTCAAACTATAATTGCAATTCCATACAATCCTTATGACCCAAATCCTTATAATCGTTGGACGATGAGAGGCATGTTAGATTTACCAAACGAACTTAAAGTCGCTGAAGAATTTTGGGATTTTATAGGTGGCGATGGGGTTTACAAAGATTTATTAGACTGCTTTGAAAGAATAGGAATAGAACTTCGCCCTGAAATAGACAAGTATTTTGAAAACTTTAAGATTCAATAGTTGTAACAATTATAATGGTCTTTAATTTTCCAAAAAAGGAATTAAAACATCCAGCAATCCTTTTTGATTATCCGCGTGCACCCAATGACCAGCATTTGGTACTGTTTCGATTTGTGCGTGTGGGAATAAAGATTTTATCATTGGGA
>JAYVDU010000283.1:0-4528 GCA_043749245.1 Bacteroidota bacterium
GGCAAAAAAGAGAACAGTATTTCGGCAACTAATAAACTTTTATATGTTTAGAAAGTTTTCGGTTTCAAAACCGCACTTCTTTTAGCTCCCAAACGTTATAAGTAATGCGCCCCTCGATATGGTGCTGAAAAAATAAACGTTAGACAAAAATAAATTCATACAGAACAACATGTTTTTTCGGCTTCTATAAAGCCGTCGAAGGCTATCCCTAAGCAAGCACATTTGTTTTTGCGAAGAGATAGGCAAAAAACAAAAGAGCTTACTTGCCACCCATACAAAGCAGTGTGCTTTCATCACTTTTTTGCGCATCTCGCTCCGCTCAGTCAGAGGCGCATAGCCACGGCGTTCGGTATTTTATATGTGCTTCGCATCAAACAATAATAACAGTAATTCAATTAATAATTATAAATTTACAAAAAACAAGAAATATGAAAAAAATATTTACATCAATTAGTATATTAATATGCGCATCCTTTTATTCGCAAAACCCAGATGGATGCAATCAGTTATTTATTACTGAAATATTAAGTAATAATGTTACAACTACAAATGGATTAAAAAATAATTACGTTATAGAAGTTTATAATCCATTAACTACCCCCGTTAATTTAAGTGGCTATTCATTAAGACTAACAAAAATAAGCGGTGTAGTTTCTAATATTGCTTTGACAGGAACGGTTCAGCCTGCAAGTACTTGGCAAATATGCCACTCAAACGCAGAGCTATGCGTGAAAAATTTATCAGCAGTAATACAAGTGTTTTAGATTTCAGTCAGTATAAATCTGTAGAATTAAAACATGGAATGATAACATTAGATGCGTTTGGAGAAAAAAGTACTTCAACAACAACATACTTTAATTATCTATCATTTATTAATGATCCCGTTGGATATGTAGCAACAAATAAAATTGGACTAAATTCTTTACAAAGTATGACGATTAGACGAAGTATGAAGACCGTAAAAGGAGATAGTGCTTTTACTTCATTAAAGACTTTAGGGCGTTGGTCGGTAGCAATAGGTTCAGACATCACTCATTTAGGTGTATATAAAGGTGTTTGTAATAAATCACCAAAAGACCTCCCGATAATTGGATATAATTCAGCATTTGAAATTTTAGATGAAGATCCGTCTCTAAGTAATATTGTTGATAATTTAGATATTTCAGTAGATATACCGGGTACATATTATATTCAACAATATTTTACGACCGCATCAACCGCTGTTGCTAATACAGATATTTGTTTTTATAATTGTTCTAATCCAGCAAATGACTTTTGGAATTCAAGCTCTGGTGGAGGTGCTAATTATGCAAGAACAACTGGTAGTTTATTTTCTGGTCAAAGAAAGGCATACGTTCAAATGGCCCCATTAAATGGAGATTTTGTTCCGGACCCTGCTTCTCAATTGCATATCATTTATATCAATGGTAATAGTACTGCGGGCATTAAAGAAAATTATTTAAGCAAAATAAATGTAGCGCCTTCAATACCATCTGATAATATTTTTATAACAAATTCAGATGTTAATGGGACTTTTAAAATTACTGATGTTGATGGTAAAGTAGTTTTATTTGGTGAATTTCAAAATAACACAACGATTAGCGTTTCTAATTTAAGTGTTGGGATGTACTTCTTAACTTTAAAGGATAATAAAGTATCTTCTACTCGTAAATTTATAAAACAATAAAAGTAACAGAGGCTGTTTCAAAAATTGATAACAGCCTCTTTATAAAAATCATGATGAAGAAAATTACGGTAGTAATTTTATTTTTAACAATATTAAAAATAAAAGCTCAAACAAATCAAATTGGTATTGGTTTAATTGAATTAAATAGTTTTAATCAAAAAATTAAAAACGCAGATACCTCAGTTATTACAACAGCTAAAAATACATTAGTACTACGTCCTATTATTAGTTTCAATCATACAAATAAAAATGACATAGATTTTGGTGTTCAGTTTGGATATTTTAAAGAAAACACAAAAGTATTCCAAAAAGGTGTATATGCAGATAAATCAGTGAATTATAGTTATGCGACAACAAATAAAGAGTCTATCTATTTAAAATTAGGGCTCTCAAAAAAAATCTCTTTCGAGAAATTTTATTTTTTGCTTGGCGTACAAATACCAATAAGTGTCAATTACAAAAACTACTACAAAAATGATAATACGATAAATGATAGTTTAGGAAAGTTTGTTCAGTTTAGGTTTAGTGATAATAATCTACCAAATACTTATTACACAGGTATTTTGCTAAATATAGGATTGTTTTATAAATTATATAAATTTATCTATATTGGCGGAGAAATAAATTACGGATTATATTATTCATTGCAATATGGAAAAAGAATTTATAGTAATAATACTATTGATAGTTGGAATAATTCATATTATGATAAAAAAGAGTTGAACTATAATATTTCTCAAATACAATTAGGATTAAATCCAACCATTCATTTAAGATTTATGCTTCCATCAAAGAAAAAAATGGGTAACCCGATCAGCAATTAATGTAGTCCGAAATGCGCTTTTTTTTATTTCCCTCAAAAATGTCCTTAGAGCAACCCAAAATCTCAAACTCACAAGCCAAAACATAAATCTCCAATTCTTAAAACTCAACCCGACATTCCAAAAATAAAATACTCAACTCCCAATCCTCGACCTTAAACTCCAATTATTAAACCCGACACTCCTAAAATCCAAACTCCCGACCCTAAACCCTGACCTTGAACGCCAAGACTTCAAAATCCAACTCCACGACCTAAACCCAGCATTCCCAAACCCCGACCTAGCACTCCAAATATGCAGAATCGCACTCCCAAATGTTAAAATTGTTAAAATCAACAAAAATCTAGCGCCAAAACGGTTGACTTTTATCTTCGCCTCATTCCCAAGCACAATTGCAAAACGCACAAAAGCCTTCGCAAAACCAAATTTTGCAATAGAGCTTGTCCGCTCCACAACCGCACAAGCCATTCTGACAATGGCTAAAGAGGTGGCGGTTATCTTCGGTAGAAAATTGGGTACAAAAATTAGAAACATTCCGACATTTAATTAACTTTGATCAACTGCCTTATGCTAGATAGGGCGCACAACTTATAACAGCGGCTAAGCAAAAAAGGCTTTTTATTATATAACCGCCTAGACAAAAGCCTTCTTCGCTTAGCCGCAAAACGTTACCAGTAATAACCTCGGACAACATCCCGTAAGACAAAAAACATATTCGTTGACAAAACAACATTTAATATATCTGCTTATTCTCGTCACGACATTATTACATGGACAAACACCAAAAAACGATTCTGTTAAAAAGTATGAATATGAAGTTTGTGTTTACAAAAAAGGTAAAATAGGACAGGTAATAAAGAATCAAACAATTGGTATTGGCGACACCACTACTGCTTTTATAGGTGGGCAAGTAATTGAAAAAAAAGAACCAGTTCCTTTCGTAAATGTTTCTTTCACTAACTCATCTGGTCAAAAAGTTGTTACATATACAGACAATGAGGGTTATTATAAAATACATCTTAAAAAAGGCAATTACATAGTAAGCTATAAATACATTGGCTATACGGAGTTTAAAATCGAAGAAGTCAAATTAGACTCAGGACAAATGCAAGAAATAATCGTTGACCTTGGAACCGCTCAAGGTTATCATAGTTATCTTCTATCATTTAAAAAACCGCTCTCTGACAAAGAATTGAAAAAATTAGAGAAGAAACTCAGTGACGATTAACCAAAATAAGCTGCGACGGTTACATACTGGTAACACACGGTTTGCCTCAGCCTCGCAGAAGTACAAGCATTTGCAAAAGCGGTAGAAAGTTTTTTATTTTTTCTTTGCAAATGACAATAAACAGTTATCTTCGTTAGTAGCTTTTCGGTAGAAAGTGTTTCAAACGTCGGCCGAAATCAAACCGCGAAAACGTAATGGGCAATAGCCGTGAAGAAAAACTTTAGCATAAAATTATAACCAAAACTATGAGCTACAATTTTACAAGTATAATGTCTAAAAAAACAGACGATCAACTAATAACTATTTTAACGGCTAGGAGTGACGAATATACCGAAGAAGCAATTGCGGCTGCTAAAACTGAATTTGATAAACGAGGGATTCAAATTGCTAAAGTTCAACAAGTAGAAAAGGAACAAACAATCATCAAAGAAAACGAAATATCTAGAGCAAACGAACCTCTTGAAAGTGAAGTGAAAATTTTAGCCACAGTATTTCCACTATTAGCTCGAATGATTTATGCAGAACAGTATAGGAAAAATGGTTATGATAGGAAATTAGGGGAAATGGGGAAGGCCTTTTGGGTTGGTAGACTGGCATATATTGGATTAATTACATTAGTAATTATTTTAATAAAATCGTTTGACAAATAATTTTTTACTTACCACGTGACGGCAAAATCGTATAAAAGCAACAAAATCTAATTTGAGTATTCAGCCTCGGCATTTGCTAAAGTGGTCGCTCCCCAAAAGAAGTTTATTTACGTTTTGCAAATGTCCGTAAAGAAAATAAAAA
>JAYVDU010000284.1:0-13989 GCA_043749245.1 Bacteroidota bacterium
GGCGAATGGGGCGCTGATTGCGTTGTAGGTAACTCTCAACGTTTTGGTGTGCCATTAGGTTACGGCGGCCCTCACGCTGCATTTTTTGCTTGTAAAGAAGATTACAAACGTGCAATACCAGGCCGTATCATTGGAGTATCTATTGATGCTGAAGGAAATCCTGCGTTACGTATGGCTTTACAAACACGTGAGCAACATATTAAACGAGATAAAGCAACCTCTAATATTTGTACAGCTCAAGCATTATTAGCTATTATGGCTAGTATGTATGCGGTGTATCATGGTCAAAAAGGCATTAAAGCAATTGCAACAGGCGTTCATAATGCCACTAACTTTTTAGCTACTGAATTAAAAAAAGCAGGGGTTAACGTTCAAACAAAAATATTTTTTGATACGATTGTTGTTGAATGTGATGCCAATAAAGTAATTGCTGCCGCAGAAGCAAAAGAAATTAATTTCAGAAAAATTGATGATAAACATATCGGTATCAGTTTAGATCAAACAGTTGAAGAACAAGATTTAGTGGATGTTTTAGCTTGTTTTGGAATTCAGACTTCGACTCCGCTCAGTCTTCAATCATCAACAGTCATTCAATCCTCAACCAACAATCGTCAATCAACATTCCTTTCGCATCCTGTATTTAATAGCTATCATAGCGAAAGCGAAATGATGCGTTATATCAAGCGTTTAGAAAATAAAGATTTATCGTTGGTTCATTCGATGATTGCTTTAGGTTCTTGTACCATGAAATTAAATGCAGCCTCAGAGTTATTGCCAATTACTTGGCCTGAATTCGCCAGTATTCACCCGTTTGTCCCAGTTAATCAAGCACAAGGTTATGCCGAATTAATTGAGCAATTAAACAAGGATTTATCTGAAATTACAGGCTTTGCGCGGATGAGCTTTCAACCAAACTCTGGCGCACAGGGCGAATACGCAGGTTTAATGGTTATTAGAGCATATCATATTGCACAAGGAGATGCGCATCGTAATGTTGCACTAATCCCTTCTTCAGCGCACGGTACTAATCCTGCAAGTGCAGCAATGGCAGGCATGAAAATTATTGTTACCAAATGTGATGATAAAGGTAATATTGACTTAGTTGATTTACGTGCTAAAGCAGAAGAACATAAACACAATTTATCATGCTTAATGGTTACATATCCTTCTACACATGGGGTTTATGAAGAGTCTATTACTGAAATCACCAAGATGATACACGATAATGGTGGCTTAGTATATATGGATGGTGCCAATATGAATGCCCAAGTTGGTTTGACGTCACCTGGTAATATTGGTGCTGATGTGTGCCACTTAAATTTACATAAAACGTTTGCTATTCCCCATGGCGGTGGCGGTCCAGGCATGGGACCTATTGGAGTAGTAGAAAAATTAGTACCATTTTTACCTTCACACACGATTATTAATACTGGCGGAGATAAAGGTATTACCGCTGTTTCCGCAGCACCATACGGAAGTGCTTTGATTTTACTAATTTCTTACGGGTATATTAAAATGTTAGGGTTTGATGGCTTAAAACAAGCTACAGAAATGGCTATTTTAAATGCTAATTATATGAAAGTAATTTTAGAAGAGCATTATAAAATTTTATATACTGGTAAAAATGGACACTGCGCTCACGAAATGATTTTGGATTGTTCTGTGTTTAAAGCAACATCTGGCGTAGAAGTAGGAGATATGGCAAAACGATTAATGGACTATGGTTTCCATGCCCCAACCGTTGCCTTCCCTGTTCACGACACATTAATGATAGAGCCAACAGAATCAGAATCCAAAGCAGAGTTAGATCGTTTTTGTGAAGCGATGATTTCTATTCGTAAAGAAATAAAAGAAATTGAAGATGCTAAATTTGATAAAACAGATAACGTCATTAAAAATGCACCTCACACCTGTAAGTTAGTGGTAGCTGACAATTGGACGAAACCATACACTCGTCAAAAAGCAGCATTTCCATTAGCGTGGGTTCGTGATAATAAATTTTGGCCTAGTGTTGCTAAAATTGATAGCGCTTACGGCGATAGAAATTTAGTTTGCGCTTGCCCACCGATAGAGGCTTATATGGAAGAAGCGGTGAATGCATAATCATTTATAATTTTAATTTTGAAAGAGGCTGTCTCAAAAGGACAGTCTCTTTTATTTTTGTCACATCGTACCGATAACTATGGAAGAAGTCGAGATGCATGACGATAAAAGTTTTTAATACCAAATATATTTAACATATAGTCAATTTTAAACCACATAGATTCATAGGAAACATAGGGTATAAACAAACAGTATATGTGCACGGTGTGCCTATGTTGTTTTATTTACTTTGTATAATTGGAATAAGCTCTTCAATCCTTTGCGCAACTTGAACTGACCATAAATATTATTTTTGATTCATACTCTTTTTTTTATTTTTTGTCGAGAAGTAATTTATGAAATTAGACTTTATATCTATGAATTATGTTTCTTTGTATCATGTCTTTATTCATTACCTCATTAAATTCAGGAAGCAACGGTAATTGTTATTACATTGGTAATAGCCATGAAGCAGTGTTAGTGGATGTAGGAATTTCTTGTAAGGAAGTGGAGAAGCGCATGGAGCGCCTAAATCTATGTCTTAAGAAAGTGAAAGCGATTTTTATTTCTCATGAACATAGCGATCATATTAAAGGTGTTCAGACTTTATCTAAAAAATATAAATTACCTGTTTATATTACAACGTTGACATTAAAAAATTCTCAATTATTATTGGATGCTGATTTAGTAAATGCATTCCATGAATACGAAACAATTAATATAGGAGATTTGTCAATTATTGCTTTCCCTAAACAGCACGATGCTTCTGATCCTTACAGTTTTATTATAGAAGGCAATGGAATTAAGATTGGTGTATTAACTGATATAGGTTCTGTTTGCCAACATGTAATTAAAAATTTCAAGCAATGCCACGCTGCTTTTTTAGAAGCTAATTACGATGAAGACTTATTAAACAATGGCTATTATCCTTATTATTTAAAACAGCGTATACGTGGCGACAAAGGGCATTTATCGAATGAGCAGGCGTTGGCTTTATTTGTTAATCATAAACCAGAATTTATGAGTCATGTGATTTTATCACATTTATCAAAAGATAATAATTGTCCGATAATCGTCAAAGAGTTGTTTACCAAGCATGCACAACAAACACAAGTCATAGTTGCTTCTCGTTTGCAAGAAACGGCTATTTTTCATATCACAGGCTCTTTAACAATTGTAAATGCAGCAAAGTCAAACGCTGTTTTTCAAACTTCTTTATTTTAAGTAGTTTTACTTACTAATAGTATATGGTAACTCGCACTTTATCTTTATATAAAACTTCTTTTACGGGGCTTTCAAAAGAAGCATGGTTACTATCTTTTATTATGCTCGTCAATAGAAGTGGCACCATGGTGTTGCCATTTATGACCTTGTATTTAACAGGTAAAGAAATGCATCGAACGCTAAGTGAAGCAGGATTTGTGATGGCTTTATTTGGTTTAGGTTCTATCATTGGCGCATATTTCGGAGGAAAATTTTCTGATAAAATTGGTTTTTATAAAGTACAATTATTCACGCTGATTGGTGGTGGCATGATGTTTATTGTTTTAGGACAAATGAAATCATATCCTCTTATTTGTGTCGTTACATTTTTTTTGAGTATGATCAACGAAGCCTTTCGTCCAGCTAATTCTTCCTCTATTGCCTTTTATAGTAATTCCGAAAACAGAACGCGTTCTTATTCTTTAAATCGTTTAGCTATTAATTTAGGCTGGGCTGTAGGGGCCACTATTGGCGGTTTAGTTGCGGCTTTTAATTACGAATTATTGTTTTGGATTGACGGTCTAACAAATATTTTAGCAGCAGGGCTTTTATTTTATTTTTTGAAACCGCAAATTCAATTAAAAAAAGAAGCAGATCAAGATATAACAAAAACAGAAGTTGTTCCTGAAATGATGTCGGCATATAAAGATAAAAGCTATCTATGGTTTTTGGTATTAATGACTTTGTTTTCATGCTGTTTTGTTCAGCTATTTACAACCATTCCAAAATACTTTAGGGATGATATGCATTTAAATGAACGCTATATCGGATTTATTATGGCTGTTAATGGAATCATCATCGTCGCAATCGAAATGGTATTAGTGTACACACTTGAAAAAAAGAATAAGAACACACAATGGATTATTATTGGGTTAGTCATGTGTGCTTTTTCATATCTGTCATTACTTATTCCGGGCAACGCAAAATATATTTCTTTAGTTATGATTTTGTTTATTACTGTTGGTGAAATTATGGCGTTTCCATTTATGAATGTATTTTGGATACAAAGAGCTAACGACAAAAACAGAGGTCAATACGCTGCTTTGTATACTATGTCGTGGGGAATTGGCAATACCGTGGGACCTTTTTTGTGTTCTGCTTTAGTGGAAGCTACTAATTTTAAAATGATGTTCATCGTATTAGGAGGCATTTTATTAATAACTGCCGTTGGTTTTTATAGATTATCCAAACTTAAATTTAAAAAACTATAGCTTAAATATGTTTAGGCTTGTAACCCTCCACAATATTAATTAGTTGCCGAAATAGTGTACTCTTTTTTGCCTACATAAATATAATAACTTTCCAATTAGGGACAACTTGTAGGCAAAAAACTTATACTAATGCTAGCATTTTTTTTAGGTATTGTTACCAACTGGGCTCACTGTATTCTAAGTAGTCTGTCATAAAAGTCTAAAGCTAATTTACAGACCAAATCATTATTTTTTTGTCATCGCTTGCAGAAAAAAGATTACCACTTTTTTCTTCCCAAACAAGTTTGTTAACCGAAAATTGATGTCCTTTTAAATTTTCATATGTTATACTTTTTGGAAATTCTGTATTTAAAGCGTCCCAAACCTTAATGCATTTATCTCTGCTACAGGTAGCAAACAATTTTTTGTCGGCTGAAAAAACTATAGAATATATTGCATAATTATGCGCTGGGATAGATTTTATTAGTTGAAAATTTTTGTCCCAAAATTTTAAATGTGCGTCCCATCCTCCGCTTAATAAGGTGTCGGTTGTTGGATGAAATTTAACAACGTTGCATGATTTTTCATGAGCCTTGAACGATTTTAGAATTAATTTAGTATTCAAATCAATGACTCTGATGTTTGAATCCCCACATGCAATAACTGCTATATTATCTTTAATATCGATTGAGCGAATTCTTTCATTAGAAACTTGAAGTATCTGTTCAGTTTTTAATGTATTTACATTAGTAAAAGCAAGGCATCCGTCCGCACTGGCACTTAATAAATATGAATCAAATAGTTTAAAGTCAAAGATTTTGTCGGTATGAGATTTGAGAAGTTTTATTTCCTTTTTTTGAAACAAATCAATTATATGAATTTTACCAGTAGAAGTTCCAATAAAAAGTAAGTTGTTAACTTCGTGAAAATATAAACTATACACTGCCTCGGATGACTTTATTAAAATTTTTGAATTCTCAATATTATTTATGTCCCACCTAATTACATGCTTGTCAACACCGCCTGAAAAAATGAAATTCTCGTCTTCTACACATAGTGCATAGATTCCAGCTAAATGTCCTGTAAGCTCTTTTTTTTTCGTAATATTAATCATTTCTCGAGTTTTTTAGCCTTGCTGGTAAAGTTTTCGCGGTTTGATTTCGGTCGACGTTTGAAGCACTTTCTACCGAAAAGCCACTAACGAAGATAACTGTTTATTGGACATTTGCAAAGCGAAAGTATCCTGATAGCTTTCGGGAATCTTTTCCGAAACGGCTTTGTTTGTATTTGCCGAAGCCTAATGCCCAAATTAAATTTAGGTGCGGTTATGCTATGTGCTTATTTATTTTTATGTCGTGCTCTCTAACGAGTGAGCAACTGTGGCATACTACAAGCGTATACCGATAACTAAAATATCATCAACTTGTTCCGTATTTTCTTTCCAATTTTCTATAAAATTTTCTAAGTGTTGTTCTTGTTCTTTCATTGTCTTGTATTGGATTTCAAGTAAGATATCCTTGAATTTTTTTGCCATAAGTTTTTTTCCACTCTGTCCATTGAAAGAGTCTGCATAACCGTCGGTGGCTAAATAAAAAGTGTCACCTTTCTGCAATTTTATTTCGTGCTTGTTAAAAACTTGGTTTTCAATTGTGAAACCTCCAATTGCTTGTTTAGTTGCTTTAATTTCTTCAACTGTGTTTTGTCCATTTCTAATAATCCATAGTGGCCTATTAGCACCCGCATATTTAACAATCTTGTTCATCGTGTCTATATGACAAAGAGCTATATCCATACCGTCTCGCGTGGATTCGACACTATCAGACTGTTTAAGTGAGGTTTTTATTCCCTTATTAACTTGTTTTAAAATTTCAGATACATCCGCACTGAGCGCTAAAGCTTCATCTAGCTTTTCAAAACAAATCATACTCATAAGTGCTCCTGACACCCCGTGCCCTGTACAATCCGCAGCGGCAATAAATATGCCGTTGTCATTTAAAGCAAAATAATAAAAATCACCACTTACTATATCTTTTGGCTTGAACAAAACAAAGCAATGAGGCAAGGCTGCATAAATTTCTTTTTTTTGAGGAAGTTTAGCTTGTTGAATTCTCTTTGCATAATTGATACTGTCGGTGATGTCTTTATTTTTATTTCTAATAATTTCTTCCGAAAGTTTTCGCTCTGTGACATCCGAATCAATTATGATAATATTTGTAACGAATCCATTTTCATCTAAAACAGGAGAAATTGTAGAAAGCTCCCAGATTTCGTGAAGAACGTTTTTATTCCTGGACTCGTAAGTTAATGAGACTTTTTTTGTAATTACATCATTAAAAATATTTGAAATATTAGGATTATTACTTATGGATAAAATATTGGCAGTACCTTTTTTTAGAATAAGCTCCTGCAAACTCATTTTATTGAGCCGCTCAAAACTTGGACTCACCCATTCAATATTTCCTTTCGGGTCTAGAATTAAGACCACATTGTTTGTTTTTTCTGCAACCAGAGAAAGTAAATTCAATTGTTTTCGTTGCTGTTCTATTATTAGTTGAGCATTATAGTTTTCCGTTATATTTTGACCCACACCTATCAAAGTATTATCAGG
Organism: Bacteroidota bacterium; assembly: GCA_043749245.1. Taxonomy (GTDB): domain Bacteria; phylum Bacteroidota; class Bacteroidia; order B-17B0; family Aurantibacillaceae; genus UBA4416. The sequence goes on from JAYVDU010000284.1 coordinate 7,144, forward strand.
CCCTAAAGCATCCTGCCATTGAATCCAATACGTATTATCCTCCTTACTTAATATGCTTTTAATATAAGGAACTTTGTCAATGGGTATAATGCCTGCTATAATTTTTTTTATTGTTTTAATTTCATCAACTTGAGCTTTCTTTCCAGTTCGTGTTAATTCCCACCACCCCATTCCCAAAACCTCTGATTTATCTACTTTCAATAATCGAAGTATTGATTGTGAGCAATATTGAATGCATCCTTTATTATCAGCCACAAGAACCAATGCGTCCAGGTTTTCTAATATGGAATTTGCTAATTCGTTAGATTCTACTTTTTTTAAATTTTTCATTAATACGCGAATTTTATATCTAAAATCATCAGAATTATAAGTTAAAATGTATTATATAAATTTAAATCATTGGTCATAATCGCTTCATGCGAGGGAATTTCACCCTTGCATTCCCACGGAACCGTGCTTGAAACTCTCGCTTCACACGGTTCTTCTTGTTTAATCACAAATGTAATCATACATTGTGGATGTACCAATTTCCAGCGAGCAAAAAGTGCAGGTTGTTCTCTATACTTTTTCTTTAACCATTTTAATGAACCCATTTTATAAAGTCCCTTTTCCCAACAGATAGCTATCGGATTAACCCATTTTAGTAATCGTAAATTTAGCTGATGCCATACGTGGCGTGCTTTACATATCGAAAATTTGCAATAATAATTTATTGGCAAGGGCTACCGAAGCTACAGTTCAACAAATGATTAAATCGAAATTCCGCCGAAAGGGGCGGAACATTGTTTAATACTTATATTTTAGCTGCTACCCTTCTGTCTGTCGACAAGTTTTGCCCTGCATTTACAAATAACTCAACCACCATTTTTGTTTGTGAGCTTGTTTATATGTGTCAAATTTTTTGCATAATGGATAAAGCAAAGCAATAACAAAAATCCAAACAGCATAAATCACCCAAAGTGGAAAACCATATCCTTTTAATTTAGGTGATTCAGTTATCCAATCTTGTAATATCATTATTTCCAATCCAAAGCCTGATAATTGGGCAAAAACAAGAGCGATTAGATGTTTTAAATACAAATGCAAGATGTAGTAGAAAAATGGTACTCTTCCAAAAGTTCTAAAAAATTGAACCACTTTGCCTTTCAGTTTTTCTGTATTTGCCAAGAAAAGAAATGCCACTCCCAACGTCATTAATAAGTAGTTTAATGATGGAGGATATTTGTTAGGATTTAAAAACGAAATCAAGTTTTTAGATAAAACACCGTAATCTTTATAATGTATTGGGTTGCCATATAAATTAGTAAATCTTAAAATTAAAAATGCTAGTAAGGCTGAAAGTCCAATAATATTAAACATTTTCTTTCTTTTTTCAGAGGCATACGATTTATAATAAAAAGCACCAACATAATATCCCAATGCCATTACGGCAATCCATGGTATTATTGGATAACCAACAACAAATTCAACTCCATCTGTTATTTTGAAAAAATTAAATTCGTGAAGTATTTCCCATAACAGATTACCATTATAGTGTACACTATCTAATAGGTTATGTCCAATAATAAGGAGTAAACTAAAAACTAAAATAAATTTACGAGGCAAATGCACTAATGCAGCTAATACAATCATACTAATTCCTAAAGACCAAATAACAAGTAGTCCTGGACTTTTAAAAGAAAGATCAAAATACCATCCAAAATTAACAATCGTCATTTCGATAATAACCAACCAAATACCACGTTTTAAAAGAAAACTTGATAATTCGGATTTCGATTTTCTTTTTCCAACCATAAAGGCAGATGTACCTGCAAGAAAACAAAAAATTGACGCACAAAAATGCGTAACAAACCTTGTAAAAAAGATTGGTAAGGTATTTTGTGTTGGGTCTGCAGGGGGTCAAAAAAGAAAGCTGACTAATGAAAATAATCTCTAATGTGATCGAGTGCCATTATTACCATAACCATCCCTTTTAATAGGTCAATAGATTCTATTCTGGATTTTGCAAGTGTTGTCATAATTTAATCTATTAGAATTTTTGTCGTTGCAAAGTAAATGTTTAATAGACATAGGGTTTTTCAATAGGGTTACTTATAACGTTTTGGAGCTAAAATAAAATGTCGATTTTCACCACAAAAGTTTATACGAAGAAACAATTTTGATTGACCACAAATGTGTCTGCGGTGCACTGAAACGCCACTTTTTCCAAACCCGTGTTAGTGGTTCTTTCTTTCTGCTTAAAGTTCTCACTAACTTCTATTTATCAGTATTCTCTTATTATTTGAAAATTATAATTTCATTATTATTTTTTCATTCTTCAATTTCATTACTTTCTTGAATTTCTTCTGCTAACTTCTTTTCAAATTTATTATGTATGAAAAGTATTGAAAGTCCAAATAAAATAGCAGAAACAATCAGTATATTATTAATGATACCGCTAACAGAAAAAGATATTCGAATTAATATAGTTGAAATAATAAACCCTGAATTTCGAATAACTTTGTGGAACTCATCTGTGTGGAAAAAAGAAAATAACAATAATATTACATCAGAAATAATCAGAATATTGAAAAACTGTTCAAAGAAAATATTATTTATGTTCTTGAAAGAAATAGCATTGCTTTCAAGTGGTTGAAAGATACCAATACTCCAGTTTAAGAATGAATATATTGCAATAATTAATAGTATAGGAACTAAGGCTGTAGCTATCCATTTTTTTGCGTTTATAAATTTTGAAATACTTGAAGAATGGTTTTTGCTATTTTGAATAGTTCTATATACTCTGCTTCGTTGAACATGGAATAAATAAATTAAATAGAATAATAAGACCGAAGCTAATAAATCATAGGTAAACTGCAAATCATTTTTAATGTTAAACCAATTAGACGAAAGTGATAAATCTGAAAGGTCTTTGAACAATCGTCTAATAATGATGAGTGCAATAATTTCATATTGCTTTGAGATATAAGTAGAGGTTGATTTTGGGAGGTAGTAAATTAAAAGATATACCTCATAAACCAATATAAAAGAAAAAGGGGTATAAATTGCAGCGATAGGATTTTTTAATAATTTTGATGGTTCATTAATGGTAATAATATTAAAATGTATCAATCCAATCATTAATAAGTGAATTATAAAACTCACTAAAGCAATCCATAAGATAACCCGTTCACTCTTTTCTTTTGTTTTTTTTGAAAGAAGTTTTTGATAAAGTTTTTCCAAGAATTCGGATAAGTCCATATTAATTTTTTTAGTCAAAATATTCTAGTGTTTATAGTCAGTGGTTAATGCGAGAATGACCCCTAACGGAATGCAGCTAAAAGAAGTGAGGGTTTTGAACCCGTTTCTACCGAATAGCTAATAACAAAGCTAAATGTTTATTGGACATTTGCAAAGAAAAATAAACTTCTTTCGCAAGCGCGATCGATTTTTCAAATGTCACATACTATGCCCGCATTTTTTTTAGTTGCTGTTACCGGATGCCCTTCTTGTCCCGTTGAATTGATTAGTTTGTATTTGGTTTAGTATTAAACAGTAAACTTCCGTCTCCGTAACTCAAAAATCTAAAATCATTCTCTAATGCATAATCGTAAATCATTTTCCAATCATCACCTACCACTGCCGCAACAAGTAAAAGGAGAGTAGAACTTGGCTGATGAAAATTAGTAATGAGAGCATTTGCAATTCTTAATTCGTAAGACGGAATAATAAGTAACTGTGTTTTGCAAATAAGTTTTTCTATTTTATTTTTTCTTAACCAAGCCAGCAAGCAATTTAGTGAATCAGTTGCAGTCAAACTTTGTTGAAGTTCATAGGCATCCCATTGTTTAACTTCTAATTCGTGAATAGGCGCATCCAAATTCCGATTTGCCTTAACTCCCATCCAATATAGTGATTCAATAGTTCTCAAGGAAGTTGTTCCAACGGCAACAACATTTTTGTTTGTTTGCTTATCAGAAATTTGCTCTAATAGTTTCACTATTGATTCGTCCACAACTTCTATCCATTCAAAGTGCATATTGTGTCCTGCAAGAGTTTCACTTTTAACTGGTATAAAAGTTCCTGCACCAACATGAAGCGTTACATAATCAACAATTGCATTTTTAGATTTTAGTTTTTCAAAAATTTGTTTTGTGAAGTGAAGTCCTGCTGTTGGTGCTGCAACAGAACCCTGTTGTGTGGCATAAACAGTTTGGTATCTACTTACATCTATTTCTTCAGCCTCTCTCTTTAAATATGGCGGAATTGGCATTTCTCCAAATTGTTCTAAAATTTCAGCGAATGAAAAATTATTAGGTTGCCAACTAAACTTAATTGTAAACACATTTCCGTTTCGTTTTACTATTTCAGCATTTAATGAAAAGTTCTTTGTCTCAATGCTGATTGTTTTTTCTTTCCATTTATCAAATCGACCAATCAAACATTCCCATTCAACAGATTTTTTTTTAATCATGGCAGAAGATGGTTCCGAATTTTCTTCGCTTGGTTCTAGGCAGAAAATTTCAATTCTACCACCTGTAGAATTTTTAAAATGAAGACGTGCTTGAATGACCTTTGTGTTGTTGAAAATAAATATGGATTTTTCGGAAATGTAATTATCAAGATTTCTGTAAATATCTTCTGAAATATTCCCGTTTTGATAAACCAACAACTTGCTTAAATCTCTTTCATCCAAAGGGTATTTTGCGATTCGGCTTTCAGGCAAATCGTAAGTGAAATTTTTTATTTGAAATTCCTGTGCTTGCATTTTATTACTTAATCCCATTAAATACTAATTTGAGGTTTTTTCCAAAATGATTTATATTTTTTTTTTAATGTTTGTGAAATTTTCCTTGGCAGGCAAAGACAAAGGTATGCAATGTGGGTCGTAATTAGAATTTTGTCGTGCGTAGGCATTTTTTGTTTTTTTTCTGAAACATTGGCTTTAGAATCTGTGTTGGTCTTTGTCTATGTATGTCAATATATGTTGTCAAAGTCAGTCAGTTTAATGTTAGCAGGGTCGCCAATAGGTTTTCCGGTAACGTTTTGGAGCTAAAAGAAGTGCGGTTTTGAAACCGAAATGTTTTCTACCACCACAAATGCTTATTAGTTGTCGAAATACTGTACTCTTTTTTGCCTACATAAAAATAACAAACTTTCGCGAAGCGACAACATGTAGGCAAAAAACTTATACTAATGCTAGCATTATTTTAGGTACTGTTAGCTCCATTTATATATTTATCTACCATATCTAAAAGTGTTTTTTCATTAACTGGTTTTGATAAGTAGTCATTAAATCCTGCGTTTGACGCTCTTTGCTTGTCCTCATGGAAAGCATGCGCTGACAAAGCTATAATAGGAATGTTTTTGTTCGATTTTCTAATTTCTATAGTTGCGTTTATACCATCTATCTTTGGCATTTTTATGTCCATCAAGACCAAATCAATTGAGCTATTATTTTTAACCAATGTAATTGCTTCTTCACCATTTTTAGCGTGAATTAATTTAAATGGATAATTTTCAAACACAACTTTTAAATACAAATAATTTAAAAACTCATCCTCAGCGATCAATATTACCTTCTCTTTTCCATCAAAAGTATTAGTGGACTCATTGGTCAATTGATCATTCTCTTGACTAATAGATTGATAAGGAATAGAGAAATAGAATGTTGCTCCTTTTCCTAGTTCAGATTCAACCCAAATTTTCCCCTTCATTAACTCAGTTAATTCTTTAACAATTGATAGGCCAAGTCCTGTTCCAGATGTTGATTTTAAGTATTCATTATTAATTTGTGAAAATCGGTTAAAAATTAAATTATGATTCTTTAAGTCTATACCAATGCCTTCATCTTTTACATGAAAACTTAGCAATTCGTTGTTTACCTCATATCCAAATGAAATATTTCCATCCGGAGCGTATTTAATAGAATTCTCGATCAAATTCGAAAGTATTTGTGCTAATTGATCCTGGTCAACTAATATAACGCTCTCAGAATCACTTAACCCTTTACTTGTTTTAAATCGGTGTTTTATTCCATTATTACATAGGTTAAATTGTTCTTCCAAATTATCTATCAGTTTATTCAGGTTACAGTGTTCATAAGCTAAGCTAAGTTGACTTGTGTCTATTTTTGACAAATCAATAATATCACTTATTATTCGAAGTAATCTTTTTCCTGAGGATTCAATAATGTCCAGATACTTTTTGGTTTTCTCTTTCGATATGCTATCCTTTTTAAGCAAATCTGAAAAACCAAGAATTGAATTCATAGGGGTACGTATTTCATGACTGACATTTGCAAGAAAAGCTGATTTCAATGTGTCACTTTCTTCTGCTCTATCTCTGGCTATGATCAGTTCTGCTTCAATTCGTTTATTACTTGTGATATCATGAATAACACCAATAAGTAGCTTGTTGCCTGACTCATCAATATATCTAGACTTTTTCGTAATAATGGTTTTCATTTCCCCACCTCTGACCTTAAGTAATTCCTCGATATTACTTTCTTTTCCATCTGCCAACACCTGATTGTCAATCCTTAAAAAATGTTCTCTTTGGTCATCAGGAACATCTTCTGCAAGAGTTTTACCCATAATATTTTCTCTGGGTAAATCAAAAATATTACAAAAAGCATCATTTACAAGAATCAGTCTACTTTGGTCATCTTTCACAAAAATAGGGTCGCCTATTTGATTTATAATTTTGCTAAGAAAATTTTCACTTACTTTTTCCTCGATATTAATTGCTAATTGACGTTCTAACAATTCTATCCTATCTTCTAATTCTTTGTATGTCTGTTTATCTTTCATATCAAATTCTCGATTTGTCTTTTTTGGCAAATTACACATAACGTTTTGTAGCTAA